>JAAZNS010000234.1 GCA_012798185.1 Chloroflexota bacterium
CGCGATGCCACTCCTTTGCTTGGTAAAGGCACTTATGAAACCGAGGAAGCGATCCGGGAGCAGCTGCATGATGACCAGGTGCGTTCCGCAACGATCGGTCCTTCGGGTGAAAATATGGTGCGCTTTGCCAACGTTACCAATGATGGACGCCAGGCTGGACGCACGGGTCATGGAGCGGTGTGGGGGTCAAAAAAGTTGAAAGCCGTTTCTGTGCGCGGCACGCATGGTGTTGCAGTTGCTGATCCCGAAACATTGATGAAGCTGTCTTACAATATTTCAAAAGAGGCGCAAGGACCACATACCTCCAAATATCGCATTCTTGGCACTTCCACCAATGTATTGAACATGAATAAACTGGGGCTGCTCCCCACCCGCAATTATAGCGAAGGTGTTTTCGAGGGGGCGGAAACAGTCAGCGGAGAATATCTGCATGAACATCATGCCGTAAAAACAATTGCCTGTGCCCAATGCCCAATTGCCTGCGAACAGATGTCAATGGCAAAAGGGGGACCTTATGAAGGCGCAATGACCGGTATCGAATATGAATGTCTGTTCGCCAATGGACCAAACCTGGGTATCAGTGATTTAAATTTTGTTATCGAATTAATCTCCGTTGCTGACAAATCTGGTATGGATGCCATGAGCATGGGTATTACCATTTCCTGGGCAATGGAAACATACGAACGAAAAATCTTTACAAATGATGATTTTAAATGCAAGAGCCATCCTGATGGTTTTCCTTTGAATTTCGGAAACGGTGAGTCTGCCGTATTTGTAGCTGAGATGATCCGCGATCGCGAAGGGATCGGTGCACTGCTCTCAGAAGGCACACGTATTGCCAGTCGAACTATTGATAAAGAGCGGGGTACAGAAATATATAAATGGGCGATGCAATCCAAGGGTCTGGAACCCGCAGGCTATGATGCACGAGGGCTGAAAACATTTGCTCTTGGTTCTTCGGTAGGCACACGTGGACCCTGCCACAACCGCAGTGCTGCGTACGATGTAGATATTCAGGGCGTTGTGGATCGTTTTAAAGTAGATGAAACGCGCGGCGAACATGCCAAAGATTCTGAAGAATACGCAGCGGTGTATGACACACTTCCACTATGCAAATTCATCCGCCGCTGTTTTACAGGCAAAGCCGACCGAGCAGGAGCCTGGCCGACGATCGCCCAATTGATCAATGCTACAACTGGATGGGATTTAAAGTATGAAGATGTTGATATGATCGGTACACGGGCTACTACCATTAAGAAAGCGTTCAATATCCGTGAAGGGTGGAAGCGCTCTGACGATACTTTGCCCTGGCGCTGGATGCATGATCCCATGACCAAAGGTCCTTCAGCCGGCTATGTTACAACCGAAGAGGAATTGGAATACATGAAAGACCTGTATTACAAAGCCAAGGGTTGGACAAAAAATGGAATGATACCTAAAGAAAACTTGATCAAACTCGGCATGAAAGATGTAGCTGAGCAAATCGGCGTATAACGGAGAAGAGCATGCCAACTTCGACTTCTAAATATCAGTATGTGGATTGCGATCCCAGTAAATGTATCGGTTGCCAGCTTTGCGAATATATTTGTTCTTTTAACAAGACCGGCGAATATAACACTTACCGCAGCCGTATTCGCACTGTGCGGGTTGAGGAAGTATTGATCACCGCTATTGCCTGCCGCACCTGTGAAAATGCTCCCTGCGTGCGAGCTTGCCCGCAAGATGCACTTTCTCAAGACCCTGCCACCGGCATTATTCATGTTGATCCTTCTAAATGTGATGCCTGTGCCTGGTGCGTGGAAGCCTGTGATTTTGGAGCAATTTCCATGAACCCAGAAACCAAATTGGCTGAGATCTGTGATCAATGCGAGGAAAAGGAAGACGGTCCCCAATGTATAAAATGGTGCCCCAAAGAAGCACTTTCTCTCACTACTCCAGATCAACGGGCACAAAAATCTCGTAGAGATCTAATAAAAGATGAGGTTATTGGCACTAAGTAGCTGGTAGGTTTTCATAGTCCTCCCCGTTCAATATGGGGGAGAGCATTCATTCAAGGAGCAAAATGGCGGAACAAAAACCAGATGATGAACTGAGAATTGGGGTTTATATTTGCCACTGTGGTTCAAACATTGCAGGTGTGATCGATCCGGCTGAAGTTGCCGAGTGGGCAGCCAATCTTCCGGGTGTGGTTCGTGCAACAGATACCCTGTATGCCTGTGCAGACAGCGGACAATCTTTGATCAAAGAGGATATCAAGAAATACAATCTCAATCGGGTTGTCGTTTCAGCTTGTTCTGTGCGCATGCACGAAACCACCTTCAGGGCTGCCGTAGCAGAAGCTGGATTGAATCCATTTCTGATGGAAATGGCAAACATCCGTGAACAGTGCACCTGGGCGCATGGTCATGACAAAGAAGGAGCGCTGAAGAAAGCCAAAGACCTGACGGCTGCGGCAGTTGCAAAAGCCAGTTTTCTCAACCCGCTTACCATGATCAAGGTACCTGTGACCAAACGAGCCATGGTGATCGGCGGCGGTGTAGCTGGCATCAGCGCAGCCCTCGATCTGGCAGACCAGGGCATCGAAACTATTTTAGTGGAGAAAGAACCGACCATTGGCGGGGTTATGGCACAGCTCAACAAGACCTTCCCCACCATGGACTGCAGTATATGAATTCTC
>JAAZNS010000235.1 GCA_012798185.1 Chloroflexota bacterium
CTGCACTTTGAATTGAATCCAGGTTTCCCCAACAGTTTCAACGCCACATTCGTAAGTCTGAGATTTTATTTGCCCAGGTTTTCTAGGTCCAATAATATCTGGGATCACTGTTGCAGCAAGTGGAACAATCGGTGCAATTATTAAGATTAATCCGATGAATAACCATTCATTATGCATGCATACTCCTCATTACATCCACAATTATTTTTCGCCTCCCTAATGACTCAACGGCGCAAATTTTACCATAAATATAAGCTTTTTTTAATAATTTGAGAAATTTTTCACGTTTTTCCAATTATTTTTCCAAAAATACCTTATAAAAGCAGAGCTGGAAAAAAAAGAAATAACATACTTTTTTAACCTTACCCCCAATGGAGAAATATCGCTTCAATTACGGTTGTCAATGATTTAAAATTAACAAACATTAACTTATTTATTCGAATTTTTGATTAAACTGAACCTCTCAGATTGGTAAACCAGTAATTATGGTAAGCGAGCATTTGACATAATTATGGATAATCAAACCTCTTCTCACCGATGGTGGGATAATTCTTCGATCGTTTTATTGGTCTTAATCTTAACTATCGTTTGCACGCGGTTAATCGTTACCTACTGGACGAAAGATCTTTCGATCATTGTATCTGTAACTTACCTGGGAGTAATAACAGGACTATCAATCGGATACAGCCGCTTTAGTAAAATCCGAGCATTTCTATTTTCCATTTATTATGGGGTTTTTACTGTAATTTGGCAATTAGGGTTAACCATTGACCAAAATATTTCATGGTATGACCGTTTAATCGTGATCAACCAAAGAATTGGAATAACTATTCTCTATTTATACCAACGAAAACCAGTTCCTGATAACTTGTTTTTTCTACTATTAATGTCGGTAATATTTTGGTTCATCAGTACACACGCTGGTTTTACTTTGATTCGAAAAGCAGATCCTTGGAAAGTCATCATCCCTTCAGGGATTTGTATAGTCATTATTCATTCATACGATTCAGTTGTTGCCAGAAAGATCTGGTATTTAATCATTTACCTGTTCTTTTCCCTTATTCTGGTAATTCGATTGGAGTATTTGCAGCGTTATCAAAAATGGATTTCCGATCGTTCGCATATTCCTAGCAATATAAATCACCTTTTTTCTCGACTCGCCCTCATTGCCACCATAATCCTTCTTTTACTCGTTTGGATAGTCCCGGTCGAGGCAAAATCGTATAAAGCCGCGGCAGATATGTGGCAGATAATAAAAGAACCTTTTAAAGATATTCGAAAAAACCTGGCAAATGCTTTTGCCTCATTACAATCATCGGTAGGCATCATACCAGAATTTTATAATACAAATTTGAACCTTGGGCGCGGCGTACATTTATCAGACAATCAGTTATTTACCGTGCAACCACCTGCAAATCCACCATCGGGAACTCGCTTCTATTGGCGAGTGAGGGTATACAATGTATATGATGAAGGGAAATGGAACAGTTTTGCATCAGAAAATGTAAAAATTTTTCCTGAAAATAACACTTTGAAATTTCCTGATGAACCAAAGCGTAAACCAGAAGAGTTTACTTTTACTTTTACCTCGATACGCCCCATAGTCTCGCTGTTTGTAGCATCCCAACCCCGATGGGTCTCTATTCCAACCCAAGCAGAATTGTCCATGAATTCTGATGATACCGTTGATATTCTCACCTTAAAAGCGCTTCCCAGCCTCTCTGCTGGTGGTTCATACATCGTACGCTCGTCTTTATCGGGGGCAACAGTTCACGCCTTGGATAACGCAGGAGAAGACTATCCCGATTGGGTCACCGAACGATATCTGCAACTTCCCGATTCAATTACCCAACGCACCAAAGACCTTGCAAAAGAAATCACCAAAGATGCGAAAACTCCATATGAAAAAGTAACCGCTATTACTAATTATCTGCGTGAATCTATCAAATACACAGAAACGGTTCCAAAATTACCCGCCGACCAAGAAATCGTCGATTGGTTTCTCTTTGACCTTAAAGAAGGATTTTGTAATTATTATGCCTCAGCAGAGGTTATCCTTTTACGCTCACTCGGTATCCCGGCTCGTCTTGCTGTTGGCTATGCTCAGGGTGAATTCCAAAGCTTAACAAGGTCATACATGGTTAGACAAAGAGACGCACATGCGTGGCCAGAAATCTATTTCCCCAAATTAGGGTGGGTTGAATTCGAACCTACGTCCTCGCAACCAATGATTGTCCGCCCTTCCGGTGAAACGCCCCGCGTTATTCCCACAACTTCAGCGAATCTCAGGCACGATATCAATGAACCGGATAAGGAAGAAGAAAAACCCGTAGTTCATCAATCAACCGAAAAAGCTTATCACTCTCCTTATCTAGCTTTCTTCCAAGCTATATTAACAGGAAGTATCATTGTCGCATTAATTATCCTGTTATTGCTGTTCCTTATCAGGCAAAGGAAAAAAATAAAAGCTCTCACGTCATTTCCGATCTTGCTCGAACGTGCATTTCTCCTCCTCGGAATTGAACCGCCCAAATATGTTAAGAAATGGGCTTATCGTGCCTCATTACCTGTTATTTGCCGCGCATATCAGACAATTAATGAATCGCTAACCAGGCTTGGCAAACAGCAGAACTTAACTAAGACTCCCGCCGAACGAGGTTTGATTTTATCCAGTATTATTCCGGAATTGGATCAGCAATCGCGGATCTTGGTGAATGAATATGAAATGGCAACGTATGGGTTAAAAACACCGGATATTATTTCAGCCAAGGGTGCCAGCAAAAAAATCAAATATCTGGCTTTCAGGGAAATACTCCGGCGAAGTTTGGGAGGAAACAATAGCCCTCACATTGACGGGATCAAGGAAGATTGATATCGCTGAGCAAACAAGGCAGGTGTTCCCCCGGTATGCCAAAATAGCACTGGTTTATCCTGCGCAAAGAATCCTTTTCTAATCAGGTCGATCAATCCCCCTGCAGCCCTTCCTGTATAGACAGGATCTAAAAGTATCCCTTCATATCGAGCAAACAATTGGATGGCTTCCTGTTCTGTTTTTCCCATTACGCCATATCCCCCTCCCAGATAAGCATCATTAACATGGATATCAGAAGGTAAAAAAACATGCTTCTCGCCAATTAATTGTGAGCATTGGTTGGCTAAACTAGCAACCCGTTCTTTTAGAACAGCCTCCCGCTCATCTACGCTAATTCCCAGCACTCTCCCTTTATAACCAAACATTTCTGCCCCTAAGGATAAGCCTGCCTGCGTTCCACCAGATGATGATGGGAATACGATGTAATCTGGGTATTCAGGACATTCAATTAATTGATCCATCAACTCCTTCATAGCAAAAACATATCCCATAGCGCCAATTGGGTTTGAACCTCCATAAGGAATTAGATATGGTACCCTGCCCTCTTTCTCAGCCTCAATCCATGTTTTCTGTAAGACCTTCTCTCGGTCTTCTGGTTTTGTCCAAACAAGCTGCGCGTTAAATAATTGGTCCAATAATAAGTTACCATCAGGAACAACAGCGAATATTTGACCCGTTCCTGTGTCTTGAGAAGCTGTTTCATTTGATTGTTTAGTTTTAACCTCAGCACTGGTTAAAACAAGAATACAATCAAATCCAAATTTTGCTGCTGCTGCAGCGGTTTGACGGCAGTGATTCGACTGAATAGCGCCAGCGGTTATCAATGTGCGTGCTTGCTTTTCTTGGGCATCAGCCACAAGGAATTCTAATTTACGCGTTTTATTGCCTCCCAAAGCCAATCCTGTTTGGTCATCTCGTTTTATAAACAAACGAGGTCCTTTTAATATTTCGGTCAGATTGGGTAAAAATTCTACCGGAGTGGGTAAATGGGCAAAATGGATTCTAGGCATATCCTTCATCACGACCATCCTTGTCTGGCATATTCCTGGGTTCCCTTTCGGCGGCTTCGCCATCGCCAAATGGCTAATATTTTAGGCAATATTTGGGAATAAAGGCGGTATTGAATGGGTTTTATTGGTAAATCCCAAGCGCCTAAGTGACGTACAACCTGCCCGCCTAATCCTTGCTTGAACTTATACACATTAAATAAAGGATCGGATGGCGAAAGTTGATCAGGTGCACCCCATAAATCGTATTCGGTGCACCCTTGACTTTTAGCATAACGAATTGCTTCCCATTGAATTAAATAATTTGGCATTTTATCCCGATGCAGCGATCGAGACATCCCATATAAAAACCAGGATTTA
>JAAZNS010000236.1 GCA_012798185.1 Chloroflexota bacterium
CGATGTCTGGATTGGGGCTGGTGTGAAGATACTAGATGGGGTGGTTGTTTCAAAAGGGTGTGTGCTGGCGGCTGGGGCCGTAATAACCCATTCCACTGAGCCATATGGTGTTTACGCGGGCGTACCGGCGAGACGAATCAAGGATCGCGGAGATAAACCTTTATCGTTGACACATGAGTTGTAGGATGAGGAAGATAAATGCGTTTTGGTCAAAATCCGCTTAAATATACAAAAAAAGAAATCGAGTCACCAGCTGAAATTACAGTCGGTGTGTTAAATTATATTCCTGAGCAAACTGGCTACTTTCAGGGGCAATTCGATGCGTTAAAACTGTGCCTTGCAAGCATTCGTTCCAATGCTGATCAGGCATTTGACCTCCTGCTGGTGGATAATGGATCGTGCCAGGAAGTTCAACATTACCTTACAGATGAGCTAAAAGCAGGGAGAATCACATATTTGATTCTCAATGAGCGAAATATTTGTAAGGCAAATGCGCAAATGCAAATTTTGCGATCTTCGCCAGGTGATCTAGTCTTTTACTCGGATGGCGATATTTATTATCGGCCCGGTTGGATGCAAACCCATTTGCAAGTGCTAAAATATTTTCCGGAGGCGGGAATTGTTGGAGGTATCCCATTAAGGAATCTGGCATATTTTCATACAGCCCCTTCTCGTTGTTGGGCTGAAGAGAATCAATCAAAATTATTGTTAGAAAAGGGAGATTTAATTCCTGAAAGCTGGACACGCGATTTTCTGTCCAGTGTGGGCGATGAGCGTTTTATAGACAACTGGATTAACAATGAGGATTGGCGGGTAACGCGTGGAAGCACAACTGCATATATCGGTGCTTCGCATATGCAATTTCTCATTCCCCGAAATGTAATCGAATTGATTCCTCATCATCGATTCGGAATGGCGCTCAGCCCTATTGACGATCAATACTTGGATGATACGATTGAATCATCCGGATTCTTACGCTTGAGTACGGACCATCCGACTGTTTATCATATTGGGAACACGATCACGGAGGATTGGCTGTTAGAAGAATATCATCGATTAGTTGAAAATTCAGAAGCATCTAAAACCCCAGAAAGATCCGAAAGTAACCGGAAGGATAAATCAGCACTAAATTGGTTATGGCGGCGCCGGCGAATCCTTAATATTATAAAGGCGATCCATGAATGGACTTTTAAAGTTTATTACGAAAATGTGTAAATTCGGAAAAGGTTATTGGAAAAATGGCTAGTAACAATATGGAAAAACAAAGGGTTGCTATTTTGATGCCAATGGTATGGTCGATTTGAAACATGGTTCATTCCGGGGTTTTGGATTATTTGACGGGGGTAGATCTCCACTTGCTTATTAAAAATTTCGAGCCGTCGATCCTCAATACTGAAGCGGGGCAGACTTTTTCGAGAGCAACAAGCTGTCAACCTTTGCTTCCTCCACCCGTAAGTCGCCGAATAAAGGGGTTGCCTTTTCTCAAAGAGGTGATCGATAATGCCTTCAGCCGGCGTAATAAAATAAAGAGCTACAAAATATATAAACGATGGTTTCACCGGAATTATCCTGTATCTTTACGATTGCGGTCTGTGTTAATTGAATTTCTAGGGCTAATATCACAACCCCGGCTCATCTTTTCAGGATTATATGATTTCTATAATTATCTGTATCAATTATCTTATGATCTGACGGCAATTAAGCAACAAC
>JAAZNS010000237.1 GCA_012798185.1 Chloroflexota bacterium
AGCTGAGTCCAAAAAATATGACCTGAGCAATTGCTGCCCATATCCACATCCGCCTGGCGGCTTTTTCTGCTGCACTCCTTACCTCCCCCGTGGTTTTGAGAGCTAAATAAATCGCACCAGATAAAATAAATGTTATTAACGTAGCCATCCCGCCTACCAATGCGTAAGGATTAAGCAGGTCGAAAAACGTACCAACGTAATTCATATCAGCATCGATAGGAACACCTCGTACCAAATTAGCAAAAGCCACGCCCAATAAGATGGCTGGAATAAGGCTACCAATAAATATTGCCCAATCCCAGGTTGAACGCCAGCGTGGTTTTTCATCCTTGCTGCGGAATTCAAATGCCACACCGCGAATGATCAAGGCAAGTAAGAGCAAAAAAAGCGCCAAATAAAAACCGCTAAATAAAGTTGCATACCAATGGGGAAAAGCTGCAAAAGTAGCGCCGCCGGCAGTAATCAACCAAACTTCATTGCCATCCCAATGTGGACCAACGGTATTGATGATCACTCGTCTTTTTAAATCGGTCTGCTTGGGATCTTTATCCCTACTCAAAAAAGGCAATAATATCCCTACTCCAAAATCAAAACCTTCCAATATAAAATACCCCAAGTATAAAACTATGATTAATATAAACCAGAGAATATTAAGATTCATCTCGCCCTCCGCTTAACCTGTTGTGCCTACCAATGATGGAATTTGTTCTTCTCCCTGATCTTCCATTTTTGAGACAATTCCTGCCCTGGCGAATTTTTGCAGCAGGTAGATATCGGCGATCATCAACCCCGCATAGACTACGGTAAAACCGATTAAAGATATCAACATCGTCTCCGCACCAACTGTTGGCGATATTGCATCGCGGATTTTCATCAGTCCATATACAACCCATGGAGCGCGTCCCAATTCGGTCATTAACCAGCCTGTGGTATTTGCCAGATAAGGTAATGCAATCGCTGCAGTAAATATTTTCAAAATCCATGTTTTGGGTTGAAATGATTTACGGTATGAAATAAATACAGCCAATAACGCTAAAGCAGCCATTAAAAAGCCTGATCCAACCATAACTCGGAAACTCCAATAAGTGACAATCACCGGGGGAATATAATTATCTGCGCCATATTTTTGAGATAGTTCTTCCTGCAGGTTATGGATTCCCTTCACCTCACCTGAGAAGCGGTTATATGCCAGAAAACTTAAAAGCCTCGGAATCCTTAATGAAAATACTTCATTCCTTTGAGCCAGATCGGTAATGGTTATCAACGATAAACCTGCTGGATCTTCAGATACGAACAAAGCTTCAGCTGCTGCCATTTTCATGGGCTGCGAGCGCACCATTTCCTGTGCCTGTGCATGTCCATTAACGATCAATAAGATTATTGAGATTGCACCAAATACTGCACCAAGCTTAAAGGAGGTACGAAAAGCTTCGATATCTCGTCTCTGAAGCAGATGGTAAGCACTGATGCCTATAACAAAAAAAGCTGCCGTGGTAAACCCTGCTAAAACTGTATGGGGAAACTGCACCCATACGTTTGGGTTGGTTATCAACGCGCTAAAATCTGCCATTTCGGCTCTGCCATTTTGGATAATATAACCCATGGGCTCTTGCATAAAAGAATTGGCGATCAATATCCATAAGGCAGAAACATTCGAGCCAATTGCAACCAACCAGATTGCTAAAGCATGAACGCCTTTAGATAGCCTATCCCAGCCAAATATCCACACCCCTAAGAATGTCGATTCCAAAAAGAACGCCAGCAATGCTTCAATTGCCAGAGGGGCTCCAAAAATATCCCCGACAAAACGGGAATATTCCGACCAATTCATTCCAAATTGGAATTCTTGAACAATGCCCGTAACGACGCCCATGGCAAAATTTATCACAAACAGCTTCCCCCAAAATTTGGTTAGATCTTTATAATAAGTCTTGCTGGTTCGCACATAAAGGGTTTCCAAAATAGCAACCAGCACGGATAATCCAAGGGTTAGCGGTACAAAAAAGAAATGGTATACCGTAGTGATGCCAAATTGCATCCGAGCGATAATAATTGGGTCCATAAATGCCTCACTCCTTTTCTCGATCATTCCCTCGATATATATTGGCGAAAATAAATTACTTTACAAATAAGCAACTACTCACTCAGTTTGGGTGAGTTTTCGATTTTAAGCTGTTATATAAATTGTTTTTTCCTCACTTCTAACGATAAATCGCTTAAAGTCATAGCGGTTAATTCATCCAACATAACTTTTTGCAGTTTGCCCCAACAACTTCGCATCGGACAATTTTCATGAAGCGGACATTCCTCGGGTGTCTGCAGGCAATCGGAAATTAACAAGGGACCCTCGATTGCTTCCCAGATTTGGCGTACAGTTATCGTTTCCGGCGTCTGGAAAAGCATGATACCGCCGTTGGGTCCAGGATAAGTTTTAATCAAGCTTGCCTTCGAGAGTTCGGCAACAATCCTTTCAAGAAATGCTTTAGGCACCAGCATGGTCTCCCTAATCGTCTTTGTTGAAAGACGCTCCCCATAGGGATGTTCAGCTAACGCCAACATGATCCGAACAGCATAATCAGTTCGGCGGTTTATTCGCATCATATGCGTTCCTCCCAAAAATCATTACCGGTAAAAATTATCCACCCCTATTGCTTACCATTATAGTAAACAATATCTGTATATTAGTCAAATAAAAACCGTCATCAATATCATATGACGAAATTCAGATGTTGAGTTGCAAAAACAGGAAATCTTTTAGGATTAATGAGCAGATAGGTAAAATAAATATCGAATTTTATGCCCGCCAAAATCCACGACGAGCAATACGCACATCTTCCGCAGTAATAAATGCATCGGCGTCAATCTCTTCGATTAATTTTTGGACCTTACTCATATCTTTACGAATGACACTGCAATATAACATTGATACCATGCCATCTTTTCCTCGAGCAGGGATTTCAGTGATGGCAAAGCCTTTTTGCCGCAGATTTTCAGCAATAGCTGATCCTAAACGCGGGCTGACAATTCTCATGTGAACGAGTCCGATTGCTAATTTCTCTTCGATGAACATTCCCACAACATTTCCAGTAGCAAAGCCAGAAGCATACCCAATAACATTCAATGGATTATCCATATTACTAAGTACTGAGGTTATTGCGACAACAAAAATCCCCGATTGAAAAAACCCCAAAATCCAAGCCAGCCATTTTTTGCCGCGCATTACCACCAAAACTCTCAGAGTATCCAAGCTCATATCACAAACCCGTAATATGAAAATCAACCCGGCGCCTAACCAGGCTTGAGGTGAAAGCAATATCGCCATATAGTAATCTTCCTTTTTTTGTAACTGCTCAGCCAGTTTAGGTGAGAATATGATTTAAAAATATGTGCGGAACTTTCTTTCCAATACCTGAGCAGTACTCGGATTTATTATCTAAGGAATATCCAACCGATCGGTTTTCATCGCTGGTAAATATAATCGGTCCAGATATTCTTTCAGCATTCGTCGGTTGCCAAATTGAGGAGAAAGCGTTCGAATAGATTCTTTCATCCGCACCATCCACTCGATTGGCATTCCTTCAATATTAACATCACGGTAGTATAACGGAACTATTTCTTTTTCCAGCAAATCGTAAAGGCTTGCAGCATCGGCTTCGTCCTGGCGATCTGGATCTTCAATATCATAATCACCGCCAATGGCCCAGCCGTTCATCCCATTATATGCTTCACGCCACCAACCATCATAAACTGAAAAATTTAATACCCCATTAATAGCAGCCTTCATACCTGAAGTGCCTGAAGCCTCATTAGGACGCCTGGGTGTATTCAACCATACATCCACCCCCTGGATCAAATATCTTGCCAGGTTCATATCATAATCTTCCAAAAAGACCAACCTACCACCGCTTTCCGATTTTTTTACGATACGATACACATTCTGAATTAATAATTTTCCTTGCTCATGATCGGGGTGCGATTTCCCCGCAAAAATGATTTGAACAGGCATATGCGTGTTGGTGATGATTTTCAACAGCCGGTCAACATCCCTTAAGATCAGATCTGCTCGTTTATATGGCGCAAAACGCCGCGCAAAACCTATCGTCAGCACATAAGGGTCTAACAAGGCACCTGCTGCAACGATTTGAACTGGATGTACCCCCCCGGCGATCCATTGATTGCGTGCGCGTTCACGCATATAAGCGACCAATTTACGCTTCAAATGGCGTCTTACATCCCAAAGTTGTTCATCCGGAATATTAAGCGCCTGATCCCATAATTCTGGTTCGTCAATGTGGTTATACCAATCTGGTCCTAAATAGCGTTCATAAAGATGATATAAACGCCTGGCAAGCCATTTACTCAGATGAACACCATTGGTGATGTGAATAATCGGAACATCTTCTTCTTGGCGTTCCGGCCATAAGAAATGCCACATTTTACGCGCCACATTCCCATGCAATTCAGAAACAGCATTTCGTCCATTGGATGTTCGCAATGCTAAGATCGACATGCTGTATTGCTCACCCCACGGTGAGGTATGAAGCGCAATATCGATAAATTCCTGACGGGTTATTCCCAACTGTTGCCATAAACCAGCCAAGTACTTATCAATAATCCATAGAGGAAATTCATCGTTCCCCGCTGGAACAGGCGTATGGGTGGTGAATACATTAGTGGAACAAATTACATTCAGGCTTTCTTTGAAATCATGTCCAGCTTCAACCGCTTCGCGTGCTCTTTCCAAAGAGATAAACGCAGAGTGACCTTCATTCATATGCCACACAGCCGGGTTATAACCCAGGCACCTTAATGCCCGTACTCCCCCCACTCCCAGCAGGATTTCTTGCGAAATACGCAGTTCCAGGTCGCCGCTGTATAACCTGGCAGATAGGTTCCTGTCAGAAGGTGTATTCCCCTCTACATTACTATCCAGCAAATATAAAGGTACTCTTCCAACATGAACTTCCCACATTCTTACTAATACTTCCCGCCCTGGTAATTCAACCGATATGGTATTTGAAGATACATCATCATTAAGCACGGGTAAAACAGGGAGATCTTCAAAAGGTTGTGAAATGTAATGGGCTTCTTGCCAGCCATCCTCCGAAATATGCTGTTTGAAATAACCCTGAGTGTAAAAAAATCCAACCGCCACTAATGGAAAACCCAAATCGCTTGCCTCAGCCAGATGATCTCCCGAAAGAACACCCAAACCGCCAGCATAAATGGGTAATGTTTCGTGCAATCCAAATTCCATAGAAAAATATGCAATGGGCTTATTCACCAGATGGGGGTAATTAATAGAGAACCACGTTTCCGATTTGTTAATATATTGATCGTATGCAAACATAACACGATCATAGAAATCAAGGTATGAACGATTATTCGTAGCTGCATTTAAACGGGCACGTTCCACTTTTCGTAAAAATCGAACCGGATTGTGATCTACAGTTTCCCAGAGAATTGGGTCGATTCTTGAAAATAACCGCTGTGAATCGAGATTCCAGGTCCACCATAAGTTATACGCCAGTTCCCCTAACCGATTAACCCGGTGAGGTAAGCTAAATTTTTTTGGAGGTTTTGAATGAAATAAGGGCATAATTTTACTCTATATTATCATTGATGATAAAAGTACACCAACAAAAACAGGTTTAATATTACCATAATGAGGCTAATCAAAATAGCTATCAAGAATATTTCAAACATTGATTATCTAAAACTACTCATCCAGCCTGGTTAAGTTTCCAAATTAGAGGTAATTCGGAAATATTCCACAATTGTCTGAGCAGTAAAGATTATTTTATAAGTTTTTAGGGCATAAGATAGAGATATAATTTTTTAAAATTTTAAAAAAATGCTTACCGATTAATATTTTCCAATAAATCATTAATCATCCGAAGCAAATAAATATCGTTTCATTGTTCATAATTCAGCTATGGGCCAATTGGGTAACACATCCATCGCCATATTATCGCGTTGTCCCCTGGTAAATCGGTGATATCCCGCAGCAGCAACCATGGCTGCATTATCTGTGCATAAGTCAAGTGATGGGATATGAAGTGGATATTTTGAGCGTTCTTGAAATTCCTGCCGTAAACATCGGTTGGCTGAAACACCGCCGGCAACTAATATATGCTTGGCGCTAAATTCTTCTGCAGCTTTGATAGTTTTCCCTACCAATACATCGACCACGGCTTTTTGAAAACTGGCAGCGATATCCTGCACTGGTATTGGTCTGCGCGATGCTTTGATTTTTTGTATTTCACGCAACACCGCTGTTTTCAAACCGCTAAACGAGAAATTCCAGTTACCCTCTAACCATGCCCGGGGAAAATCAAAGGCATCGGCATTACCATTTTCTGCAGCTTTTTGGATCGATGGACCACCCGGGTATTCGAGGTTTAGCAACCGTGCCACTTTATCGAATGCCTCCCCTGCAGCGTCATCTAAGGTCATTCCCAGAGACCGATACTTCAAGTGATCTTCCATCAAGACTAATTCAGTATGTCCCCCAGAAACAATTAAAACCAACAATGGGAATTCGATTTCTAATTTCGGCTGCTGCCCCACTTCATACAACCATGCGGAATATAAATGTGCTTCCAGATGATTAACCCCAATTAATGGCAATCCGCTGGCAATTGCTAATCCTTTTGCTATATTTACACCCACAACAAGTGAACCAGGCAAGCCTGGACCACGCGTTACGGCAATGGCATCCAAATCTCCAAGGCTAACATGGGCTTTTTTTAAAGACTGTTCAATAATCGAATAGATTACGCGAATATGCTGCCTTGACGCTACCTCTGGAAATACACCCCCATATTGGGCATGTAAACTGGCTTGTGAGGCTACGATATTTGAATGGATGATCCTGCCATTCTCTACAACAGCCGCGGCGGTTTCATCGCAAGAAGATTCTACCGCCAGTACTCTCCCTGGAGCCAGGTCATATGATGGGAATATATCAGAATCAATTTGCATATTACTAGATTTTTTCGAGTTTATTATCAAATCCCATTGGCAATATTTACTTTGTTTTCATGGTTAATACCAGATCAAGCGGATATTCAACCAAGGTTTCGATTTTTCCGTCGGGACGCGCCCACAGCGTATCTTCTATGCGCACCCCTAAATGACGATCAGGGTAATATAACCCAGGCTCACAGGTAAACACAGAACCAGGGCGGATGGTTTCATCAGGAGAAGCGTTTTTCCCAAACCAGGGACGTTCATGGATATTCAACCCCACCCCATGCCCCAAGCTGTGTACATAACCTTGTTCTGTTTGTGGATTGTTTTGAATAGAAGGGTGTCCTTGCGCTTCAAATAGCTCACAAGCCATCTTTTGGTATTCTGGACAATAAGTCCCAATCGAAAACGATTCTTTCATTTTTAGAAAAACAGATAAAACATCCTCATACAATTTCAAAGTTTCATCGGGAGCATATCCCAAACACCAGGTGCGGGTGAAATCATAAAAAAAGCCGCCTCCAGCTTCACAAGGAAAGATGTCAAAAACGATCGTCTGCCCCAAACGTAAATAATCGGAAGCAGTTCCTGAGCTATGTGGAACTCCAGCATCCCTTCCAATAGCAAAAATCGTGTCCTCTGGATTTTCAGCTCCCAGCTCGGCTAGCCATAGGTTGATTTTGCTTTTTACCTCACCAATCGTAAGAGGTCTGCCATCTGGTTTTATTAATGTTTGATTTTCTACAGGCATAGAGACAAGATAATCAGCCACTCTGCTCACCACTTCAATAGTAATTTTCCCCATCCGGCGGATGCTTTCAACCTCAGCCTCATCTTTGGTTGCCATCGCTTCCATCAACATGGAATTATCCACTTCACCTACCAGGGAAATTTCAGGCATTGATTCCTGTAATGCATTGAATAGAGCAAACGCACTGCCAACTTCAACCTTTCCATATAAAGCTACTCTTCCCGAATTGATGCCAAATTCCGTGAGCATCTTCTGATAACGTAAAACCAGAGCTTTAAAATAATCTCCATCGGTTTGTTTTAGTAATTCATGGAATTGATAATCCGATAAATTTTTTGTCGTTAACCCGGTTTTTGCAGCTTCATCCCGTTCCATCGGATTATAGAATAACACGGGCTTACAACCGCGTTTTTTAATGAGATCAGCCGATGTAATGTGAGCGATTCCTGTCATATATATCATAGCCGGATTATGCTGCGCTGCACCGGTTACTAATAACGCATCCAATTCGTGTTTTTGCATTAATTCATCGATTTCATTTTTCATAAAAATACTAGATACCTTTCAATTCAAGTAACTGCCCAGCACCTTTTTCAAACCACGTTTAAAATCTTCTTCTTGATCGATCAAAATAGTACGAGGATCGAATACAACTTTATCATCTTCAATGCGAGCAATAATTGGTGGAGTTACGCTTCTTAATTGTTTTAACACAGATTGAGGGTTTTTCACACTTATCGCTAACAGATAGCTTGGTAAAATCTCTCCCGGTAAACTGCCGCCGCCAACAGTCGATTTTCCGGGAATAATTTCCCCCCAACCAAAATCCATCTGCCAGGTCTTTACCCTCTTTTTAATTTGTGAGATTGGCATGCTGATCATGCGCCATACTGGGACCTCCAATTCAGCTTCGCCCATCAGATAATGAAGCAAAGTTGCAGAAAGACCTGCCAGCGCAAGTTTATCAGCACGAACTGCCCGTGCTAAAGGATGTTTCTTTATCCGATCGACCAATTCTTTTTTGCCAATAATGATACCCGCTTGTGGACCGCCGAGTAACTTATCACCGGAAAAACACACTAAATCAACTCCTGCTTGAAGCGATTCTTGAACCATGGGCTCATGCGCAAGCCCGAATTTTTCTGTGTGAAGCAATGAACCTGAACCAAGATCATCAACAACAGGAATACCTTCGGAATGAGCCAATTCTACAATTTCTTTCAATTCTGGTTCACTAGTAAAACCGCTTATCGTGAAATTCGAGCGGTGAGCATGTAAAACAATTGCTGGTTTTTCATGTAATGCCTGCTCATAATCAGAGAGGTGAACTCGATTCGTGGTACCAATTTCTAATAAATGAGCACCAGATTGCTGCATCACATCTGGAACACGAAAACCTCCGCCAATTTCAACTAATTGTGATCTGGCAATGACAACAGATTTTCTGCGCGCCAATGCCGTTAGGATAAGCAATACCGCAGATGCATTATTGTTTACTACCAAAGCCGCTTGCGAGTTGGTTAGACGGCATAATATCGCCTCTGCATGGACTAATCGAGAGCCGCGATTGCCTTTTTCCAGATTAAATTCCAGGTTCGAATAACCCATTGCCACTTCTTGAATTGCTTTGATGGAGTTTTTACTCATCGGAGCTCTTCCCAGGTTAGTATGTAATACTACCCCGGTTGCGTTAATCACAGGGACCAACGTTGGTGTGGTCCAAGTGAGTAATTGGTTTTTAATTTGGTCAATAATGTGAGAATAACTAGGTGAAATATTTTGGCTTTTAATTTCACTGCGAATCTTTTCAAGAGCAGTACGGATTGCCTCAGTAGTTAACGAACGCCCATATTGGGTGATCATCCTTTTTACAGCCTTATCCTGTAAAATTTGATCCACCGAAGGGATAGTCCGTAATTTATTCATGCATTTCTTCCCGATGGGGTTTCCAACGACTGCGTTCCCGTAAACGTAATAATATCTCGATAATTACTAAACTCATGGCAAGTAAGCCGGCTAAACCGAGTGTTAACACCCTGGCTATTTGCAGCCATGCCAGGGTAGGGATAAAAATGCCTACCCAAATTGCCTGCCTTAAGATTACGTTTAATCCTGCGGACGGCGTGCTGGGAAAACGTCGATTAAGATATGCCGTAAACGGCAAAAATGTTCCGGTTATTGCCAATACAGCAAAGAAAAAGAATAACCAGCGCGGTCCAACAGTTGGCAATGAAAAATATATAACACCAGCCAATCCTGCCCACCCAGTTAATGCAAGAAGCAGTGCTGCAGGAAGGACCGATTTTACCGAAGGCGAATATTGTTTTTCCATAGTTTTTCTTTTGCTAAAAAGATTTATTGGAACTTAGGGTAACGCAAACATTATAGCATTGCGCTTTTCACGGGTCAACGCGGATATTGAAAAGGCACCCCAAATATCTATGCAATTCACCTTGGATTGTTTTTAAAATCGTTGTATACTTAATCCGATGGCGTACATCAATGACTTTTCATCCTGGGTGGAAATCGACTTAGAAGCGGTCAGGAACAACGTACGATTCGTCGCAGACCGTACCCACACCCCAATAATGGCAATTGTGAAATCGAATGGTTACGGGCATGGTGCAGTTCAGATCGCTCGTGCCGCGTTAGAAAGTGGCGCTTCTTGGTGCGGGGTGGCGCGTTTCGAAGAAGCACTGGAGCTGCGCAAAACGGGGCTGGATTGCCCAATTTTGCTTCTTGGTTATACGCCACCTGGAAG
>JAAZNS010000023.1 GCA_012798185.1 Chloroflexota bacterium
AAGCAAGACGGCTGCTTGCACAAAATGGCGTCCGTTTGGATGGCGAAGTCTTGACGGATGGCAGCCTTGTGTTTCCGCATCCCGGGGTGCTGCAAGTGGGGAAGCGGCGGTTTTTAAAAGTGGTTGAATAACAGCCAATTTCCGTGTTTATTATCGAAATCTAAGGATGCAGAGCGTGGGTCAAGATTTCTGCACCGATTCGTCTGGCTAGCCCGGGATTGTTCTCTTCCAAAACCAGGGCAATCCCATAGGATGCATCCGGTAGATTAGGCAATGACCCGCCGACATACCAGGTTATCGCCTGTTCGGAATTAGCATCGACCACAGAAGTGACCTCCCAGATTTCTTCATTGGTTGTGCAGTATTTATTAATCAGCGATTGGGCTTCCGATACTGAGATCATTTGGCTCGATTTCTCGAGGGCAGGTAAGATCACCCACCCTGCCGCAGGTGTGTCCACCGCAGTCACCAAAGACACCGCAGGACGCATTCCACCGTTGCTTAGGGTGGCAGCCATAATTGCCATTTGGATGGGCGTAACCGTTTCTCCGGTTAAATCTGCGGGTATTTGATCACTGGGAAGGCGCAATTGGGGTGTGTAATAATAATTGTCGGATGCCTCACTGCCTGGCTTGAGCAGATTTTTAAGATAGCCGGCTTCATAATGCCCTAAAACTGTGCGATTTAATAGCGGTGCTTTGAGGTCGACAATCAGTTGATTCCAGGTATTATCCAACTGGTTTGCGTCGAAACCCGGATGAGATGCCATTGCCAGGATTTCTCCATTTTGGGCATTAATCAAAACTAATGCCCCTGTTGTATCTGCCAATAGATTATCGGCGATGTTTTGCAAACGGCTTTCCAAACTCAGACGGATATTCAATCCCGGCGGGGGCTGTCCATATAGGATATGATTCCACCAGATGGTTAGGCTGGAATGCCCCTGCAAGCCTCTCAAATACGGGTCGAGGCTGGATTCTAAACCCGATTGACCATACCTCAGGCTGTTATATCCGATAATCGGGCTAAGAGCAGGGTACAAAATTTGGCGGGAATAATTGCCTGCTTCACCTTGAGTGATTACCAGAGGGTTGTTATTGCGATCAAGGATGTCACCCCGACGAATTGAAAGATCGGCAATTGCGCGGCGGGCGTTATCAGTGCGGGTGAGCAACGCCGGCGCCCGGTAATATGCCCACCAGCCAGCAGTGAAAGCAGCAGCTAAAAATCCGGCGTATAAAAAACCTCCTAAATGAAGAATGGGGTTGAGATTAGGTTTTTCAAGAACCGGATCGGGGCTTTGATTGCTGATATGTAGAAGAATCATCAATGCCAGGAATGAGGTAACCAGCGAAGACCCGCCATAGGATACGAATGGAAGGGTAACACCGGTTAGGGGAAGCAGGCGTAGGTTGCCGCCGATGATCAGGATGCTTTGTGCCGAAATGTAGGTGGTCAAGCCGCAGGCTAAAATCCGCTGAAAGTTATCCGATGTACGCAGGGCAATGCTTAATCCGCGGTTACAAATTAACGCCAGGAGCAGAATTAGCCCTAAAGCCCCGACTAAACCGCTTTCCTCGCTGATTGCTGCAAAAATAAAATCTGAATGGGGAATAGGCACCAAGCCTGGATTGCCTAATCCTATGCCTCTGCCCACTAGACCGCCATTAGCTACAGCTAACAAAGACTGTACGATTTGAAATGACCTCCCGCTGGGATCTAGCCAGGGGTTGATCCAGGCTTCGATGCGTAAACGCACCACATCGAAAAGAAAATAGCCAGCGAAACCAGCCAGGGTCAGCAAGATGCTGCTGGTAATCAGGATTTCCCAGCGGTTGGTAGCGACGTAAATGATGATGGCATAGAGAAAAAGAAATATGGTCGCGGTGCCCAGATCGCGCTGAAAAACAAGCAGCGCCATTGCCAATCCGGTCATGATCAAGGTGGGCGCCAAGAGCGGTAAAAACCGGTGGGTAAAATAAGAAGTAACCATCAATTTGCCCTCTCGGCGCCTGGTTCGGTTATCCAGGCTATCTGCCAGATAGGCTGCCAGGTAAACGATCAGAAGAAGCTTAAGCGGTTCAGAGGGCTGAATATAAATACCACAACACCCCAGCCACAGATGGGGAGAAAGGCTGCCGGTAGGATTAGTGCCAAAAAGCAGGGTTAATGCAGTTAATCCCAAACCGCTTGAGAGCCAGAAATATTTATACCGTTTTAAAGAATTGAGAATGGAAGGCCGTTTAATTCCCCAAATAAAAATAAGCACTACGGGTATCATCCATAGGGTTTGGCGAATCCCAAAGCGAGGTGTAAGCCTCCAAATCGTAATCAGCCCCCAGCCATAAAGCAGCCCGGCAACCGGAAGAAGATACGGATCGCGGTGAGGTAAATATTGGGCAGCAGTGCGATGAGCTAAATAGAACAGGATTATCCAAAGGGCGAAACTTGACCAATGTGCCCATTTGAAATCTACTCCCCATGAACGCGCCCGCCCTGCAGGGGATAAGGTGAGGGCAACAGCCAGGAAAAACAGGATAAGACCAGCAAATCCGATCAGCC
>JAAZNS010000238.1 GCA_012798185.1 Chloroflexota bacterium
AATACAGATTGTGTATTAGATTTGACAGAAACGATCATAAGAGAGGTATTATGGCTCAAAGTGTGCGATCGACGCGACGAAAAGGAGCAAAGAAAACAAAACGCGCTCTGACTACAGGGCAGGTGCATATTTATGCATCATTCAACAATACTATTGTGACGATTACTGATATTGATGGCAATACCGTCACATGGGGAAGTGCTGGATCGGCTGGTTTTAAGGGATCGCGTAAATCAACTCCTTTTGCAGCGCGCTTGGCTGCGGAGCAGGCAATTAAAGCAGCGATGGCGATGGGAATGCAGGAAGTTCAGCTCTTTGTCAAGGGACCTGGTCCGGGCAGAGAATCAGCCATTCGTGCTGTTCAAACCATGGGATTGAAAGTGGTCTCGATGGCAGATGTTACCCCTGTGCCTCATAATGGCTGCCGCCCTCCCAAAAAGCGTCGCGTATAGTAACGTTATAAGATTTTATTTTAAATATCTCTGAATAATCATAGTCTTTATGGAAGGATCAGGTAAGAAGTATGGCAAAATATCGTGGGCCAGTATGTAAGTTATGCCGGCGAGAAGGCGAAAAGTTGTTTTTGAAAGGCAGTCGTTGCCTTACTCCGAAGTGTGCATTCGATCGGCGTGCGTATGCTCCTGGACAACATGGGAAAAGCTCTCAGTTTCGGCGAAAGCGAGAGTCGGATTACAACCGACAATTACGCGCCAAACAAAAAGCCCGCCGCATATACAGCATTTATGAACGACAATTTCGTCGGTATTATGAAGTATCACTCAGACGCCGCGGATTAACGGGTTTGAATTTATTACAAATATTGGAATCGCGGCTGGATAATGTCATTTATCGATTGGGCTACGCGGATAGCCGTTCGCACGCCCGCTTGTTGGTGACACACGGTCATTTCGCTGTAAATGGTCGTCGGACCGATGTACCTTCTATGCTCTTATCTCCGGGTGATGTAGTATCGGTGCGTGAAGGTTCGCAAAAACGACAATACTTTAAGGATTTAGCTGCAGCAGCTGAAGATGCCACTGTTTTACCCTGGCTCAGCCGGGATCTAAAAAAATTAGCCGGTACAGTGATCCGATTGCCAGAGCGGTCGGAAATTGATGGCAATCTTCAGGAACAGCTGATCGTTGAATATTACTCACGATAATGGTTGAATTTTGAACCCATAACATATATCGTTTTTCGGGTAGTGAATGGATGATAGATAATCGAAGTGATCTATGTGAAGGGGATGAGGTGAACCGTGATTGGTTTAAGTAATATGGTGACGCCAAAAATCGAGCGTGAGGCAGAAGCACGTAACTATGGCAAGTTTATCATCAGCCCTCTAGAACGTGGATATGGCAGCACTTTAGGAAACGCGCTGCGGCGTGTTTTACTTTCTTCGCTGGAGGGTGCGGCCGTAACTTCTATTCGAATTATGGACGTGCAGCATGAATTTAGTGATATTCCTGGCGTTCGCGAAGACGTTATCAGGGTCATGTTGCAGATAAAACAATTACGAATGAAAATGCATGATGTAGATACTGCACGGTTGCATTTGGAAGTTCATGGCAGCGGCGTGGTTACCGCGGCGGATATCATTACGCCGCCGGAAGTTGAAATCGTCAATCCCGATCTCTATCTTTTTACTGTGGATGATAATAAAGCCAACCTTGAGATTGAGATGACAGTGGAGCGTGGACGCGGTTATTCTCCAGCAGACGACCGGACTGGTCGATTACCGATTGGAGAATTGCCTGTGGATGCGATTTATGGGCCAATTAAACGTGTAAATTGGAATGTGGGATATGCCCGGGTAGGTCAAAGCACGAATTATGACCGTCTGGTGTTAGAAATTTGGACTGATGGCACAATTGGCCCAGAAGAAGCGCTGAGCACCAGTGCTAAGATATTAATCGATCATTTACGAAATCTGGCAGGGATCAGTGAGGAAAGTCTGGCGACCTTAACGGAAGAGGCGGTTGAAGGAAGCCATATCTCAAGTGAAATTATTGAAACCCCTATTGAAAACCTGGATCTCTCTGTTCGGGTATTCAATTCCCTTAAACGGACAGGGATAACCACTGTAGGTGAGGTAATCGAATTACTCGAAAAGGGCGATGAAGCGGTAATGTCAATTCGTAATTTTGGTGAGAAAAGCCTTGATGAGCTGCGGCAAAAGATGCGCGAGAAGGGCTATCTCAAAGATGAAACTGAAAGTAATGCGGAGTAGGTTGAAATGCGACATCACATTGCAGGACGTAAACTTGGCAGAAAGGTTGGCCACCGGTCTGCTTTGCGGAAAACCCTAATCAATCAATTGTTCACATTTGAGCGTGTTAAAACAACGCGGGCGAAAGCCGAAGCTGTTCGCACTCAAGCAGAACGATTGATCACGCTGGCAAAACGTGGAATTGCTGCCGGAGATGCTGGCGCGGTTCATGCCCGTCGATTAGCAGCATCAAGAATGGGTGATGCTGAGATGGTGAAGAAATTATTCGATGATATCGCCCCACGCTATGAAAATCGAGCAGGCGGCTATACCCGAATTGTTAAACTAGGACCCCGCCTTGGAGATGCAGCAGAAATTGTAATGTTGGAACTGGTGGAAGGTTAATCGA
>JAAZNS010000239.1 GCA_012798185.1 Chloroflexota bacterium
ACACGCCGGAAATACTTGTTTGCAAATTTTCATCCCTCTTCGGCACCCAACCGCCTCTTTGGTATTGAAATTCCAATTCACATCCAAGCATGTTGGCTACTTCGATATTTGGTGATAAACCGTACCCGCTCACAATGGTATCTACTTTAATTGTTTGTTCGGTTCCTTGAATTGGTTTTCCCATATCATCGACTTTAGCAATCACCGCTTCTTCCACATGTTCAGCGCCTTTTGCTTCAATGATCGACCACCCCATTTTATAAGGAGTATGGTGTCTGCTCATAATGCTGAAATATTTTGCCCCTTCCAATAATCTATCCCATTGTCCCAGCATAGTTATCGCATAACGCATCCCTTTCGGGAATAAGCGAGATGTTTCGCAAACAGAAACCACCTCAACACCAGCTTCGATCAAATGAGCCGCTGCCGAAAGTAATAATGGGCCAGTACCGGTGATTATTGCGCGTTTTCCCGGGGCAATACGCTGATGTTTTGAAAAAATCAAAGCTGCACCGCATGTCATAACACCCGGTAATGTCCAACCGGGAAAAGCCATTGGCATATCAACCGCGCCGTTTGCTAGGATCAATTTTTGTGCATGTATATTTTTAGGAGCATCTTTTCCGTAAAGAGCAACTATCCAATCTTTATCATCGTCTTCTTTAAACACTCCCCATGTTAGCGTATTATAGAAACGAGTGATGGGTAATTTATTTACAGCTTCAGATAATTCTTCACCCTCTTTCTCTGTCTTAGTTTTGTTAATAATGTGAAAACCTCTAGGGATAGCTCGATAATATTGTCCACCTGCTTTAGGATAATTATCGATCAATACAGTTTTAACACCTGCTTCTGCAGCGGAAATCGCAGCTTCCATACCTGAAGGTCCGGCTCCGATCACAGCTAATTCAAATATTTCACTCATTACTTTATCTCCTTAACATTTGTCAAAGCTGTGCCACCGGTCTCGATACTCATACCATCCACAACTTCTGTCATACAGGCTCGAACGGAATGTTTATTATCCACAGTAACCAGGCATTCACAACAAGTTCCCATTCCGCAATAGACACTGCGGGGTTCATGTGTTTTCAAACTTCCTCGAAATATATAAATTCCAGCAGCAAGAAGAGCAGTGGCGATGGTTTCACCCTCGTATGCTTCAATTTTTTTACCATCAACCTGGATATTCACCTTTCGTTCTCGTTGCACTTCAGGTAATAAAGACGTGCCACCATTAACTCGCATTTTTGGAATTCCTTTCTTATTAATTCAACCCATGCACTTTACGGATTCGTTCGATAACTTCCGCAGGTGGGTTTTTATAAAACAACGCCGTACTTTTTCGAAGGCCAATGCTTCTGCGCAAATCGATTAATGCTTCAGCCATCTTCAAACCGGCAGCGCTGCAATCTAAAACGGGCACTCCGGTTCCAGGGATTTCGTTATACCCATGCATCGATAGTATTGGACCATAATATCCACAACCGACAATTATTACCTCCGCCCCATCATTAATGCATTCTCGTGCTACACGTTCGAAATTTGGTATTAATCTTCGCTGCGGATCATCGATACTTTCCAATAACAATTCTACATCGGAGGCAGGGTTTAAATACCTTACCGGACGATAAATAGCCCTGTCTTGCATCCCATACATGTGTAAATCTAATTCGATAGTAGGAACTACTCCAGGCGCAACGGTAATGATGGCAAATTTATATCCCAGGGAACAGGCTAATAGCATAGACGCCTCGCCGATTCCAACTACCGGGATATTTACTGCCTCACGCGCCTCCCATAATGGGTCAGCCCAACATCCGATAACTACGCCGTCAAAACCATCTTTTTCGCCTTGAATTGCTGTTTCCACAACACTGCGGTTATTCAACAATTCTGTATACAATGAACGAATATAATTACCGGAAACCGCTGCGTGCCGCATGGTTACATCATTACCCGGGCTGGCTATTTTCGGAAAATACTCACGAAGTATGCGCCATAAGGGCTGCAGCTCTGGAGCGCCTGATGTGGCTTCATCCCAAAGGATTTTCATCGAAATAATTCACTCCATTATTGGATCAAGCCATTAACTTTTTGGCTGCTTTAACAATATCTTCGGTTTTTGCCATCATATATTTCTCTAATGGCGGGCTAAAGGGTACCGGTACATCGGCAGTGGCGACTCTTTGAATTGGAGCATCCAACTCATCGAAAGCAGCTTCCACAATACGATAACTAATTTCTGCGCACACGCCTGCGGTTTCGCATTCTTCAGAAGCAACGATTACCCTGTGCGTTTTCTTTACCGATTTGATTATCGTATCCATATCCAATGGAACTAAAGTTCGAGGATCGATAACTTCCACATTAATACCGTCTTTTGCCAGTATCTCTGCCGCTTCCAGCGCCTTTCTTACCATAAGCGAATATGCAACAATTGTCAGGTCTTTTCCCTGTCTTTTAACATCTGCAACACCAAAAGGAATAGTATATTCTTCCTCCGGTACCTCTCCCTTTACGCCATAATAAGCCATAGCGTGTTCAAAGAAGATAACCGGGTTTGGGTCGCGAATGGCTGTTTTTAACAAGCCTTTAGCGTCATAAGGTGTAGCGGGAATTACAACTTTTATTCCGGGGATGTGCATGATTAAAGCTTCTGCCCGCCCGGAATGTTGTGCAGCGCCAGATCGACCTAAACTATTTGCAGTTCGAATGACCATTGGGATAGTGCATTGACCGCCGCTCATATATCGTATCGCTGTAACTTGGTTAACAATTTCTTCCATGCAGCAACCCAGGAATGTAGAAAACATAATTTCAGCTACCGGCCGCATACCTACAAGAGCAGCCCCTAAAGATAATCCCACAATGGCATCTTCAGAAATAGGAGTATCACGCACGCGTTGTGATCCAAATTCTTCTTGTAATCCTTTGGTCACGCCAAAATTTCCTCCAATGCCGCCAATATCTTCACCTAAAGTTATAACTCTTTGATCACGCTTCATTTCCTCGCGTAAGGCTTCATTAATTGCTTGAGCGTATGTTATCTCACGCATGATCACTTCTCCTCTACAAATAAATCTTGCAATGCTTCTTCCGGATTTGGATACGGACTTTCATCAGCAAATTTTATAGCCTGAGCAACTTCTTCTTCTACCTGTTGCTTTATTGCTTTCAATTCATCTTTACTTAATATCGATTGAGCTACTAAGAATTCACTATAACGTTTAATCGGATCGTTTTTCTTCGCTTTATCGATATCGTCTTTCGGACGATATGTTTGTGGATCACCCTCTTCATGACCGCGCATCCGCGGCGCGTTGCAAACTACCATACTTGGACCTTCTCCACGACGCGCCCGTTCGATAGCTGCTTTAGCAGCCTCATATACCGCCATCACATCGTACCCATCAACAGAAACTCCCGGAATACCATATGCTTTCGCTCTTTCGCTAAGATCGACAAGGTTAATGGCATTGCGGGTAGAGAAAGAAATTCCCCAACCATTGGCTTCAACAACATAAACGACGGGCAACGACCAAATTGAAGCCATATTGACCGCTTCATGGAATGAGCCCCTATTCATTGCGCCATCTCCGAAGAAACAGGCAACAACTCTGGAATTACCTTGTAATTGATTCCCCCATGCCGCGCCAGTGGCTAATCCAATGCCGCCTGCTACGATTCCGTTACAACCCAATACACCACAGCTGAAATCTGAAATGTGCATCGAGCCGCCTTTTCCCTTATTGTATCCTGTAGCTTTACCATAAAGTTCAGCCATCATCCGGTCCATTCTCATTCCTTTTGCCAGACAATGACCGTGGCCTCTATGCGTACCGGTAATTAAATCTCCCGGCTCCAATGCGCCACATACACCAGATGCAATCGCTTCTTCTCCAATATAAGAATGGATAAATCCGGGGATTTTACCAGCTGAAAAGGCTTCTATCGCCGTTTCTTCGAAGCGCCGGATGCGCAACATTGATTTATAAAAATCAGCGTGCTTATTTTTATCCAGTGTCATTTTTATACCTCCATAATATGTTTGGGCAGAGAGTATTAT
>JAAZNS010000240.1 GCA_012798185.1 Chloroflexota bacterium
ATATGCCACTCTTTCCATGATAACGCCTACTAATGCAGCGATACAGAAACCGCCAACAAAGCTAATCAATAATGCCAAAATTCGTTCGTTAGTAGTGATATCAGGTCTAAGTGTATTTAGCCTCCCTGTCGTGTAGCTAAATGCTTTTAATAAAGCAAGCGCAAACATTGGCCCTAACATAAAAAGTTCACCATGTGCAAAATTTGTAATTCGTAATACACCAAAAATTAAGCTAAATCCAAGCCCAATTAATGCGTATAAACAACCGATCGTAATACCATTAATGATTTGTTGACCCAGTTCATTCATACTCTTTTGTCCCATTCTGCATAAATTAGTCTGAAAAAGTGATCTATCCCGCTTCAAACGAATAGACCACTTTTTCTAGAGATATATTAGTGAAACTTATTTATTTTGTAATACATCAATCCATTTCTGGTAATCTTCTGGTGCCATAGTCTTATGAGGAGGAATACCTTCCCATGTAGAAAGAACGTGGTATTGAAGGTCTTCACCTAACTGATAAATGAACATGACAGGGTGTTCAAGACGGCCTTTTTCATCAAATTGGTCGCCTTGCGGGTATACAACACTCGGAACATCAGCTTCATGAATGTGTGCAACAATATCTTCACGCTTGAAGCTGTTAGCCTTTTTGATAACGTCAACAATCATGTAAACTTTGTCGTAATAATATGCGCTCCATGATTCAGGCATCTTACCATCATATTTTGCGGCAAATTTTGCTGCAAATGATTTCATCGTTTCTGTGAAATCCATCGGGGGAGCACCGGTTGGGGAAATTGTTCCAATACCGTCTTTACCTACAATATCTATATATTCTGAACTGGTAGCTTCAGCTGCGATAAAGATCTGATTCATACCAAGTGCAACCATTTGCTTTCGGAACAGACCTTGTTCTGTATAACCTGCAAAATAAACCGCATCCGGTTTCTCACCATTAATTTTTGTCAAAACAGGGGTAAAATCTACATCTTCCGGATCAATTCCCTGGAAACTTGTAACCGTAATACCTTGTTCTTCTGCTCGTGCTTTAAATAATCCGGCAACACCCTGACCCCATAAAGATTTGTTGTGGACAATTGCTACGGATTTAAGATTTAATTGGCTTTTTGCATATTCTGCTGTAGCGAAGCTCGCAATGAAATCATTAGGAGAATTTGCAATAATGTTTTCATAACCTAATTCAGTAATGACAGGGCTGGATCCATGAGTCGCAACTGGCATTCCACATTTTTGATAAATTGGAAGTGCGGCTAATGTAACACCGCTATATGGATGACCTAGAACAGCGACAACACTGGGATCATCACAAAATGAGTTTGCGGCATTTACACCCTGTTTCGGATCTCCTGCATCGTCCATTGTTTTTAATGCAAGTTTTTTTCCAAGAACACCACCCGCTTCATTGATTTCATCAACAGCAAGCTGTGCCACGTCTACAAGCAATTCACCATGAATATAAGTATCTGCCCCTGTCAATTGTGCAGGAAGGCCAAAATAAATCGTATCATCATCAGCGGCAATTGCAATTGTGCTAACTAAAAACAACGTTACGAGAACACTCAATAAAATAACAAATCGATGCTTTAACACAGTCATTCCTCCTAAAAAATTTTTATATGCGTACGATTAAATCAGTTTACGGAAAATAAACACGCTCTTATTTTTCAAAAATACAACATTCACCTCCTTGGTATTTATTTTTTTTTCTCCCTTCCGTTGAACAAAGTAATACTATCCTTGCGAAATTCGGCTGTCAATTCATTTTTTTTATTTTTTTGTCAGGAAGATTGAAAACAAGTAATTGAAGAAAATATTTAAAAAGTCCTGTATTTATTGTGACTAATGTCCTGAATTTCTCAAAACATCCATATCTATAGTCTCAACATTACAGCCAGCGATTTGAAATTAAGGAAGGATTAATTGTTGCTATATTATTGTTTATGCGGAACAGAAGAACAATGCAACAAATCTATTCCATTCATTTCTCTTTAGTATTTTTAATTGGAAAACCCCATAAAAGTTTATATTTACAGAGCTTTACTATCCATTCAAACACCAAATTTGTAAAATAAAAAAACAAAGAAAGTCAATATAAACTGAAATCAAATCATCATCAGGATGATAATATATTGAATCAGGATTATATTTTCTACTTTGTTTTTTAAGATTTTGCCCAAATCAACTACAAAGACAAAATCGTTTTTGCTTTCGATCGAATTTGTTAAATTATACGGATGATCCCATCATAATAAGGACTCCAAGATCTTATTTTAGAATTTTTTCCCCAATAAAGTATCTCATTAAAGAGAAAAATCCAAGGGGCATCATCGTGAATTAGTTGATAAGCTTGCTGATAGAATATTTTTCGTTGAGAATTATTCGTTGTTTTTTGACCTTTATTGATAAGGTTGTCGACTTCAAGATTCTTATATCCTTGCCACCATGCACCGAGTAACCCTGAATGAAATTTATCACTGAAAACTTGATAAGTACTTAACGGGCTTGAGTCAAAACAACATGCATCATCGATTCTTTTTGATCGAATTAATTCTGAATAAGCAGGGCGGTCAGCAAATTCTTTTATATGAGTCACTATACCAACCTGCGCGTATTGCTCCGACATAAATTTTGCTATAGAAAGAGCTTCATCAGGAAGAACGGATGGGACATCCAACGTTAAATCAAATCCGTGTTCATAACCAGCTTCAGAGAGTAAAGCTTTAGCCTTCATCGGGTCATAAGCATATGCCTGAGTATCGGGATTAAAACCGAAATGATTTGATGTTAATGGACCTGTTAATACATTCGCAGCATCGTTCATGATGGATTGAACCAGTAATTTCTTATCAATTGCGTAATTCAATGCTTGTCGGATACGACGATCTGTACAAATTCCGCTTTGATTATTACACATAAAAACAGTACAAGTCGAACTAGGAAATGATGATATACATAAATCATCATTACTCGTTAAAGCAGACAAATCTTTCGATAAAATTCCAGAAACAAGGTCGGTATGTCCTGCTATTAATGCTTCAGTCCGTAAATTAGAATCAGGTTGTCCTTCCCAAATAATTCGGTCAAATTCTTGTTTCTTTCCCCAATATCTAGGGAAAGCATCCATGGATATCTTACCGAAATCATTAGCAGACAAGACATAAGGCCCTGTCCCTTCCATTTTCTCAGGACAGGTTGTATCACTGTACCGCGATACAATTGGAAATTTGGACAAGAAATCCAGTAGATCAGCCATTGGCGATTGCAAAGAAATTTTTACAGTATTATCATCGACTGCAAAAAAATCAGCCCCATGAAAATAACTATCGTAAATCCCTTTCGTTCCTAATTCGCTGTTGGCGTCAGGATTTATCATTCGTAGCAGTGAATCGATAACATCCTCCGCAGTTAGAACTCTCTGATTATGAAAATATACAGGATTTCTAAGTGAAAAAATCCACGTACGAGCATCAGGAGATACAGTCCATTCTTCAGCTAAGACCCCATGATAAAATCCGTCCTTCCCTAATCGAATTAATGGTTCAAAAACATTAAACATCAGACTTAGAGAATTTTTATTATCGGTATTCGTAAAAGGATTGATCCATCGAACTTCTGGGAGTGTTACAGCAAGCTTTTCCATCTTTTATTGTCCCCAACAAAATATATGTTTTATTGCTTAATGGCTTACAATTCGAAATTCGAATTGCTACTTAACCGAATATCCCGTTCATCGAACGGGATATTCGGTCATAAATAAATTTTTTGAAAATTAGAATTCCAATTCAAACTCTTTTTGCGTAACTACAGGATCTGTAAGAGGTTGAAGTCCTAGAAGTTTTTCTGGATTTGTTTTTACCATACTTGTGATTTCTTCAGGAGTAATTCCAAGATCAAGCATGCATGCAATAAACTGCCGAAGTCCTTCAACTGGCGTTGAAAGCCCATACCTTCCAAAATCAGTAGACATGATACACCGATCGGGTCTCAATTCTTTAATCTGGCTGGCAACCATGCGGACGCCACCACTGGCTTCTTCACTCATACCTTCATCTACTGTTGCATACTCTTTTTCTACATAATAATGGGTTAAAGGAACCATTTGCGCAGCTTCGTAAGCGCCAAATGTAAATTCGATGAATGCGCCTCTGTCGGCCATATACTTCAACTGTTCCATCGTAGCAACTTTTGAAACAGCGCTGGAAATTACTATCTTTTTATAGCCATATTTTTCCTTGAGGTCAACCAGTCGAATTGCTTCTTCAGGTGAAACATGACCCGTATCCATATAAATCTGCGGATTATCGGCTAACAACGATAGCATTTCGTCTAAAGCAGGATCAGGATCTTCTACTAATGGAATACTTATTGCGCGGTCTAACTCTTCTTTTTTAAATTTTGGATAGAGGTCAGCTAATGTTACAAATTTTCCATTAACCATTCGTCCCTCTCGGGCAGCCTGGAAATACGTGCAATGTGTTCCAAATTGAAGATATTTCGCTCCATCACCATAATGAATTGCAGTCTTGAAAGCGCGTGGATTCATACCACCATAAACTGTATTTAAAACCAATCCACCGTATACTGTGAAATTTGGTACATGACGATTAACCAGCCATGCAGTTCCAGTAGTCATCTCAAAGACATCGATTAAGCAATAGCCCCGCATTCCATGCCTTCTGGCATCTACAGCCGATTCGATTGGATCTAATCGTCTGGGACTACTCTTTAAATGCGGACCGGCATGAACATGTACATCAATTGCGCCTTTGAGTAAATCCATAGTCAAATCAACAGATCTTCCTTCTGGTAATTCCATTTATTCCTCCTGGAAAGAAACAAGAATAGAATTAAATCAACACTAATGATTCATCAGTGTCTTCTCAATTCAGTCTGGAATATTATAATGCGCTACTTATTTGAGAAATAGCATTATTAAAGCGTTATTATTGTTCTCTCTTCAATGTTACTTAATACAGTATTTGTAAAAAAGGGTAACTTATAAGGATTCGGAGATTTTTGATTTTTAAATCTTCGATGCTCGCATCGAGTTCTCTATGGTTCGATTCTGTCCAAATCGATGAACACAAAATCATCCTGAGGGACTGTCCTATTGCGAAGTGAGATGCTAATTTCCAATTACAACTTTCGAATCAACGTGAACAAATATTTTTACAAGA
>JAAZNS010000241.1 GCA_012798185.1 Chloroflexota bacterium
GATACCGAATTCGGATTTGAAATTTCACCCGATGGACGCTTCGTAGCCTTCTCCTGGAATATATCTGGGCAGTGGGAAATATACCTGCTTCCTCTAGATCATTCCGCGCCGCCTCAATGTATCACCCAGGAACCAGGCGCAAAGTTTGCACCTTATTGGTCACCGGATGGAACTAAAATAGCCTATGTGCTCGATTTAGATGGCGGTGAAAATTACGACATTTGGCTTTACCATATCTCCTCTGGAAAACATGTAAACCTGACTCCAGATACCAGCCATGCCATCCAGCCCGAAGTAAGCTGGTCTCCGGATGGGCAAGAACTTGTTTTTGCATCAGATGTTGGCGGTAAATTCGAGGCATATCGATTGTCACTGAGCGACCACGCAATAAAAAAGCTTTGTGAATTACCTTTTCCGGTGAGAAATATTAAGTGGTCGCCCAGCGGTAAACTTATCGCGGTGGTTACCCATGCCACCACCCAGGACTACTTCACTTACCTGGTGTCAGCAATAACAGGCGATTTCTACCCCATTTCTATCGAAAATGTGCCGATTTGTGCTAAGGATATCGCCTGGTCATCTTCCGGAGAGAAGCTGGCATTTTCTTCAAATCGAACCAGCAGTTATCAAATCGGTATCTTTCATGTGCATGATCGTAGCATCACTTGGATATCCGATAATAACAACGAAAACGAACATCCTGCCTGGTCGACGGATGACAGCCAAATCGTCTATATTTCTCAAGATGGGCCTGATACCGAGCTGATCGTACAGGCAGCAGCCGATAAAAACAAGTCAAAACACTTTCAAATCGAAAAGGGTGTTCACTACTTACCTGCATTTACGCTTGATGGAAAGAGTATATTAATGGCTTTCGATAATCCCAGCCACCCGGCAGATTTATGGTTGATTCCTGTGAGCGAAGGGATACCCTGCCAGTTGACGCATTCCTTACCGGAGGAATTCGATAAGAGCTCGTTCACTTTACCAGAACACATTCATTACAACAGTTTTGATGGCACACGCGTCCCGGCAATACTGTACCTGCCTCGTAATATTCATGGACCATGCCCCGCCGTGATTTATATCCACGGCGGACCAAACTGGCTTACACAATTCACCTGGGATCCATTGGTTCAACACATGGTCAGCCGGGGATGGGTTGTTTTAGCACCCAATTACCGCGGCTCCACCGGTTATGGCAAAGCCTGGCAGACTGCTAATATCTTCGAACTCGGCAGAATCGATACCGCTGATGTTGCCGCGGCAGTCGAATATCTAATTTCTAATCATATTGCCAAACCGGATCGAATCGCTGTTACCGGACGCAGTCATGGCGGTTACCTGACCATGACCTGCCTGACTCAATACCCCGAGTTATGGGCAGGCGGTTCTGCAGTTGTTCCTTTCCTCAACTGGTTCACCAGCCATCAAAACTCACGCCCCGACCTTCAGCATTGGGATCGGGAGAATTTTGGCGATCCGGTTAAAAATAAAGCGTTATATTACGAGCGTTCACCCTACTTTTTCCTAGATCGGATTAAAGCACCCGTTCAACTTATCTGCGGTGCTAATGACCCGCGCTGCCCTGCCAGTGAATCGATCCAAGCTCAAGAAGCTTTACAAAAATTAGGCAAACCCTGCGATCTGGTGCTGTATCCTGATGAAGGGCATGTATTTTTGAAGATTGAAAACGTTGTAGATGCCAAACGGCGACAGGTGGATTTTTTAGCGAGCCTTTTAGATAACTAAGGAATAACCAATATGATTGATCCTTTTTCAATAAGACCGGCAATTTCTGTTTTAACAGCTGAGCAGATCCAAACTGTTCACCAATATGCTCTTCAAGTCTTGGCTGAAACCGGTGTACGGTTAGATTCTCCGCAATTAATTGAGCGCTTTCGACAAATCGTCGGTAATCGAATGATCGAAGGCAGCCATTTGAAACTGCCCGCCGATCTGGTGGAATGGGCAATTAAAAGCGCGCCCTCGGTCATCGATATTTTCGACCGAAAAGGCAGACGGATTTTTTCACTGGGAAATGACCGCATCCGTTTTGGAATAGGCGTTACCACTCTCTTTTACCAAGATCCACGGACTGACGATGTGACTCCCTTCACCCGCCAAAATATGCAGGATTTGGTCAGGTTGGGAGGGACACTGCCCAACTTCGACGTTATCTCCACAGTGGGCATCGTTCAGGATGTGAATCCCGATCTAACCGATCTTTACGGCACCCTGGAGATGATTGCCAATACCACCAAGCCCCTGGTGCTGCTGGTTTCTAAAGAAGAGCGTTTCCCCGATGTGTTAAATATGCTTGAGCACTTGCTCGGCAACCTGGCTTCCCAGCCATGTGTAATCCCTTACTTTAATCCAGTAACACCGCTGGTGATGAACAAAGGCACCATCGATAAAATGCAGGATGCTATCCAACGCGGCTTACCGGTCATCTTCTCCAATTATAGCATGGCGGGGATGTCCACCCCCATTACCCCCGGCGGCACCCTGGTATTGATGATGGCTGAGTTATTGGCAGGCTTGACCATCTCCCAGGTAATCAAAGAGGGTGCGCCGGTGATCCTGGGCATGCTGCCGGCTTATTTTGATATGAAGACCATGATGAACTTTTACGACCCGCTCAGCCTGGTATTAAATCTTTGCTGTGCAGAAATGATGGCGCATTATCATTTACCTCATTGCGGCACATCGGGCAGCGGCACCGGCTGGGGACCTGATCTGCTGGCGGCGGAAACCTATTGGATGAATCACCTGACTGCCTGTATCGGCAAAGTCGGATTAGCCCCTTTTGTCGGTGATACCCTGGGTTCCAAAGCTATCTCGCCGGTTAACCTTGTATATGTTCACGAGATCATCAGCCAGGCGCTGCGTTTCGCTGGGGGGTTTTCCATTGAGCAGGCTCAGGTAGGATTGGATGATATCTGCAAGGCAGGCCCCGGCGGCAGCTTCTTATCCTCAAAATTGACCATGAAACTTTATCGTGATGCCTATTACACCAGCCCCTTCTTTCCCCGCTGGAGTATGGAAAAATGGCAGGCACAAAACCGTCCCCCCGCAATCAATCTGCTTCGAGAATATACCCTAGATTTTATGTCGCACTTACCAGCCCCAGAAGATCATGCTGATTTCATGGCACGGGGGGAATCTTTCATTAGGAGGACCAATGCTTGAACAAGCTCGCCAAATCGAACAACAATTAATCTCCTGGCGCAGAGAAATCCACCAAGATCCCGAGCTGGGATTTCAGGAATATCATACCGCCGACAGGGTGAGTGAAGCCTTAACTTCCTTAGGCTATCGGGTACGTAAAGGTGTTGGGAAAACCGGAGTCGTTGGTGAAATCGGAGAAGGCTCCCCCATTGTGGCAGTGCGTGCAGATATGGATGCTTTGCCTATTCTCGAGGCAAACGATGTTCCCTATGTTTCCCGAAATCCGGGAATTATGCATGCCTGCGGACATGATGCTCATGTGGCAATGGCTCTGGGAGCTGCCACACTGCTCGCCAAACAAAATTTACCCGGAACAGTGCGCTTCCTATTCCAGCCCTCCGAAGAAGTGGGAGATGAAGAAGGTATAAGCGGCGCAGTGCGTATGATCGAAGACGGCGCTATGCAGGGTGTCGATTCAATCATTGCCCTGCATGTAGATCCGGATATTGCTGCCGGAGAAGTTACCACAGCGGGTGGACTGGTTTCCGCTGGTGTGGATACTTTCTATGCTTCAATCTTGGGAAAAGGCGGTCACGGTTCAGAGCCTCAGGAAACGGTTGATCCTATACGCATCGCCGGGTATATCATCATGGCTTTGAATGACATCGTTTCCCGCAGGCTTGATCCTATCGATCCAGCCGTGATCAGTTTGGGATCGATCAAGGGCGGCAGCGCCAGCAACGTAATCCCCGACCGTGTTGAATTAACCGGCACAATTCGATTCCTCTCGACAGAAGTGCAGAAAAAAATCCATCAAGAACTTCATCAAGCTTTGGGAATTTCCCGCGCGTTTAATGGGGATTACGAACTGGAATTTGAAATCGGTTATCCCCCCATGTTCAACGACGATCGAGTTGCGCAATTAATCAGCGAAGTCGCTGATGATATTTTGGGAAAGGGTCATAACATTCCGCAGAGGAACAATATGGGCGCCGAGGATTTCGGTTTCTTCCTAAAATATGCACCCGGCGCCATGTTTTCCCATGGCTGCGGGTTAGATGGCAATACGCGGGTAGCGCACAGCCCAACTTTCGATATCGATGAACGCTGCTTAATATATGGTGCTGCAATTCTTGGCGAATCTGTTTTGCGCCTGATGCGTCAACCGAAACTTCAATGCCAGGCAGAATCGTAAGAATGATCACCGGTTAACATTTTCCCTTCGCTGAAACGTTTCAGACTGAAGGGTGTAATATCCAAAGTATGCACCGCCCCATCGACAATTAGCTCCGCCATACAGGCGCCGATTGCCGGGGCTGTCTTGAATCCGGTGCCGCTAAAGCCGCATTGCAGGTAAAAGCCTTCAGGTCCTGCCTGCCCCAGGATGGCGCGTTCATCGGGGGTGATGCCGTCAAAGCCGCCGTGATCGCTATGCCAACTCCCCTGATCCAAGCCGGGAATGCGCTGGCAAATGCGGTCTATGGCGCGTTCGATATATCCTGGTTTTGCCCGGTCGATAAAACTATCCGGCGGTTTTCCGATGGGGTTATTATCTTCAAGCCCCACCAGCGTTAACCCGCCAGTTTCAGGGCGGAAATACATATCGAGCATATCGTCGATTACCGTGGGATGCCCTATCGACAGCTCCTTTGGGCGGCGGATAAACATGGTATCGTGCTCCCAGGTGTTCACAGGAATATCCAGCCCTGCCATGCGCGCCACATCGGCTGCCCATGCACCGGCAGCATTGACGATAACAGGCGCATTGAACACACCTTGGCTTGTTTCTACACCAATCACTCTCCCCGAGTGGATCTGGATGGCTTTTACCATACAATCCTGATGTAAAACTGCCCCTTTGCGGCGGGCAGCATCCATAAACGATTGTGCGGTAGCGCTGGGATCGGCATAACCTGATTCGGGTTCATACGCCGCCACTTCGATGTCGTCAATCTTCATCATCGGTGACAAACGGTGAACATCATCGGAAGTTACCACAAAAGTGGGGATACCGATGCGCTGGTGCATGGCGACATTAGCTTTGAGCGCACTGGCGTATTCTGGCTTGATGAATTGCAGAAAGCCGGTACGGGTAAAACCGCAATCGCCGCCTACTCTCTCGCTCCAATTGCGGAAATATTGAAAAGAAATCCATGCCAGTCGGGCATCTAACTCCACATCGTAATGCATGCGTACTAACCCGCTGGATCTGCCGGTGGCTTCTGCCGCCACAAAACGGCGCTCTAAAACCATTGGCTTCACTCCCTTTTCTGTCAGGTGAAATGCCAGGCTGGCACCCTGCACACCACCACCAATGATAACTACATCCGCAGTTTCTGCCATGTGAAAGTCTCCGGTGTTTGATTTTTCTCAATTAAATATGTATATTTTATCGTGGAAATTCATAAGAGATTAAAATTATCATAAATTGATTTTTTTTGAAGTTTAATCCTTTTAATAAGCATGTAAGAAATATTAATTTTAATACTACATAAGAGAGAAGCAAAAAAATCAAATAGGTGAGTAATTTATTTTGACAATTCCACCGCTATTGCCACAGCCACTGCTATATTTTTCTCGAAGGACTGGCTGATTTCAATCTGCCCGCACCCTTTTTCTTTCGCCACCCTTTCCACATGCCCGGAAATACGTACCAAAGGCTGCCCGATTTCCCCCCGGCTTATTTCGATATGACGCAGATCGATCCCCTGCTCCCAGCTCAGGGTTAAGGCTTTAAAAACAGCCTCCTTGGCAGCAAACGCCATGGCAAAAAAAGCTGCCGGATGTTCGCACTGTCTCCCACTGTCGATCTCGGCAGGTGTGAACACACGCCGCAGGAATATATCACCCGAGCGCTCGATTGTCTCTGCCATGCGGTCAATAGATATAATGTCGATGCCTATTCCGATCATGAACTCAACTCTTTAAGGACTTCTCTGCCCTTTTCGATAGCATTTTTTATATCCCGCGCCGCCAATACTTCCAGCGTCTCTTTAGCGATCATCCATTCTTCATTAGTGGGAATCACGGCAATTGCTACAAGACATGGTTTTCGATGGATCAAACTTTCTACCGACAGCGCTTTCTCATTGAGTTCTGGATCGATCTCGATACCCAAAAAGCCTAACTCTTCCACCGCCAGCGAACGGACGATAGGCGAATTTTCGCCAATCCCACCAGTAAACACCAAAAGGTCGATGCCTCCCATCACAGCGATATAAGAGCCAATATATTTTTTCAACCGATAAGCGAACATTTCTATGGCTAAGCGGCAACGCGGATTACCCTCCTCTGCCAGGTCGGTAATCGTGCGCATATCATTACTCACCCCAGAAATGCCCAAAAGTCCCGATTTGTAATACAACATGTTATATACCTGCTCTGCGCTGAAGTTCAATTCTGTCATCAGGTACAGGATTACCCCCGGGTCCAGCGCTCCACAGCGGGTGCCCATGATGGCACCTTCCAACGAAGTGAAACCCAGGCTGTTTTCAACCGAATGCCCGTTTTTGACTGCAGTTACCGAAACGCCGTTCCCCAGGTGGCAAATGACCATGCGCATCTCCTCAGCGGGTTTTCCCAACAAGCGGGAGGCGCGGTGAACGATATACTGGCACGAGGTGCCATGAAAACCGTATTTTCGGATGCCATACGTTTCATATATTTCATAGGGCATTGCATACAAGGAAGCGTGTAAAGGAATAGTCTGGTGAAACGCGGTGTCAAATACCGCCACCTGCGGTGTTTTGGGTAAAAGAGCCATCGCCTGGTTGATCCCGGCTAAATTAGCCGGGTTGTGCAGTGGCGCCAGGTGAGAACATTGTTCCATCTTGGTGATGACATCCCGATCGACCAGCACTGAATGGGTGAACTTATCTCCACCATGCACCGTGCGATGACCGGCAGCGTCGATTTCGGACACATTCTGTAATACCCCATACTTTGGATTCGTTAAACATTCGATAGCTGCTTCAATGGCTTCTCGATACCCCGGGCGGTTGAGTTGTTGTTCTAACCGAAAATCCGGAATA
>JAAZNS010000242.1 GCA_012798185.1 Chloroflexota bacterium
AATCATGTAAAAAAGCTTATTCGATGGCAGGGATTAGCCCAAGTGATATTGATGTTTTTGAGCTGCATGATGCATTTTCGATTATGTCTGCGTTATCATTGGAGGCATGCGGTTTTATCGAAAGAGGTCAAGGTCCAAGGTTGGCAATTGAAGGTAAAATTACGCCAAAAGGTACAATCCCCATATCGACTCGGGGTGGATTGAAAGCCCGTGGTCATCCAGTAGGCGCAACAGGCATCTATCAGGTATTGGAAGTTGTTCAACAATTGCGTGGTGAAGCCGGCAAAACTCAGGTCGATGGTGCAAAAATTGGCATGGCTCAAAATATAGGCGGCAGCGGTTCAAACATCGCTACCCACATAATAAGGGTAAAATAAATCAATGCTGAAGTTAAATAAATCAATATTTATTTTAATATTGGGAATATTATATTTCTCAATATCAGCGTTTTCAGCGCAATTCCATCAAATACCTTCATCACCTGATCGACCAATCATGCATTTTCTAGACTCGATTAATAAAACGCCAGTTTCAAGCATATTTGACTACTCACAATCCACAGTAATATATAAGGCTCAAAAAACTCTTCAACCTACCAAAACCCCTAAACCAACCAGTACACCTCCCGTAATTCCACCTCCAGCCGATCCAAGTGCTACCAGCGTGATGATTATTCTCGCAGTTTTTATGGTAATGGTCATATTATTCGGTTTTTGGTTAAACAGACGGCGTGTATTTTAATTATCTTTCGAATCCTTTTTTTTCTCAATTTATTATTATTTTGTAATTTCTTTTTTGACTACTGGTTGCAAAGGAACTTGTTTGATTATTGATTAATTGATCAAAACAAGTAGCGGATAGTTGCGCAACTTGATTGTTTCACTTAAAATACAATCACTGAACTATCAATAGTTTTTGTGATTCGGATTTTTTGTTCGAGATCGCAATAAAAAGAATTATAAAGGCCAATTCAATCTTTCCCTTTCAATATTTGGAGCACATAAAAAAATGGATACCTTACGCCAATTCTTAAAAATCCCTGAAGAAAGACTAGATGCCATCAATCGTATATTTCTTAACCCAAATTCTCGAGTTATTAATGATTTCCTTGATGTTGTAGCACAATACGGCACACCTGAAGAAATCAATGCAAAAGCAAAACAAAATGGTGATTTTTCTCACTTATTACAAAAAGTGAAGGAAATCAAACCAGAATATTTAAATGACCTCAAGTGGCTTGAAGAACAACGCGACAAAAATGCATTCATTAGCATAGCCGATTATCGCCGCAAAGTACTGGGGGATCGAGCCGATACCACAAAATTCCTCGATGAATTTGCAGTGACTTTAGAAATAAGTGCTGCGCAATATTTCCCATATATTATCGAGATAGCAAAAAAATCAATAGAGCAAGGTTTATTAATGCCTGGCCGTTTTATTCGTGTCCGCAAGATGAAAGAACAAGAATTGGATGGAGACCTTCCTGCTGTTGCTGCCGCAATGAAAATTATTGGCGCCAGCCTTGTCGAAACATTGGACACCAAAGGTACAGATGGATCAAATATTCATCTTGGCGGTCCAGAAACAATCACTGGTTACTTTGGCGGTGTTGGACAGCCAAATCAGTACGCTTTAAAGTGGTTGGATGAATTCTTATACTATTACACAAACTACGGAATTAGACAGGTCTTAAATGTTAATCCAGGTACAGTTCTCTTGGGCTACTTGCTTTATCGGATTGGCGTTGATATTGAATTCAAGATTTCAGTTTTTATGGGAAACGATAACCCCTATGCCGGTCTTTGGACTCTGATTGGTGCTAAACTATTTTCTCGTGATGATGGCACCACACCATTAATCGGATTTAACTGGAGCAACTCGATCAATAATGAAACCATGGAAATTACAGCACAATTTAGAAAAGAATTAGGGCTTGAAGATGTTATCCGATTTGAACATCACATTACTGAAACATATAAAAGCATAGTACGTCAACCGTATAATCGTCGAGAGGAATTAATTCAGGTAGCAGATCATGTAGCGAATATCTCTGCAAAACACGAAGGTGGAGAACCCGAGGTCGAGAAAGAACTAGAACATCCTTCTGATATCCTGGATTATTTCCGTGATAAAAGCGAAGTGATCGATTCTGGCGATTGGAATTATCTCCTTCAAAACTTTATTAATAAATTCGATTCGACAAACCTCACTGCGCGCATGTTAACTGAACATGGACTGTCTTTTATTGCTGCGCAAAACTTACATAAATAGATAATTGCTTGCGAATCGTGAAAAATAAAATCAATAAATCAAATTCCTTGAATTCGGAATACAGAAAACATATCTTGGAATTATCCGATTCTATTGTCGAATCCTGGCATAATTCCATTATTGAAAAATGTAAATCGATTGAACCTTTGGAGAGCAAATCTCAGCTAATTCGTGAAATTGCTCTCCAAGTTATCGATTTATTATCTCGAGAAAATTGGACCAGTGAACAAGCATATACTATTGGTAAAAATGTTGCTCAATTAAACTTACTTAACCCGGAATATTTATCCCTAACTCGAGAATCATTTTTATCAAAATTAGATCAAAATTTATCCGATGATGAATTATTCATTCTATATCGAAGGTTTTTCAGGCTAGTTGTTGATATCATGGGAGGATATGTACACAGTGTTCGCGAAAATATCCTTGCTGAGCAACATCAAATACTTACACTTATTGAAAAAGCAAAAAATGCAGCTGAGAATGCAAAACTTCATATTGAAAAACGTAATAATTTAATTATTGAATCAATCCCTGAAATTATCATCATTATCGACAACCAAGGAAATGTTGTCTATTATCATGCCGGATTTGGAAATCCAAGATTGACTGACATCAATATAGAAGGATTAAATATTAGTAGCATTATTCCAAAAGATTTATTTAAAACATTTACTGAAGCTTCGGAAAAAGCACATCTTACTGGAAAATATCAGGTTATTACAACAAGTTTTTCAATCCAAAATATTTTTCGATATTTTGAAGCGCGTATTGTTCCCTATGAAGAGGATAAAATCCTGGCTGTTATTCGTGACATAACAGATATGGTCGAGTCGGAAAACGAGATAAAAACCACTCAAAATCGTTTACAAGAAATGACCAGACAGCTGATTTCTGCTCAAGAATTCGAAAGGCATCAAATTGCTCTCGAATTACACGATCAGATTCTCTCCCAACTAGGAGCATTACTACTTTATATTGATGATACAACTGCACCTAAACAATTTCTCGATAATTTCCATAAATTAATTGAACAAATTAGAACAACAATCTATAATTTAAGACCGCCGATGTTAAATTATGGTTTATACCCAGCTATTGAAGATCACCTGGGGTATCTAACCAATTTTATTCGTCCATCTGCCGCGATAAATTTCAATGTTCCTCCCAGTACACTTCGCTTCGATTCAAATATTGAACTTCATCTCTTTAGAATTATTCAAGAAGCATTATCAAACGCGATCAAACACTCTAAGGCGGAACGAATAGTTATCTCGGGAAATATTGGTATTGATGAAATTTGGTTTTCAGTTGAAGATAACGGCATTGGTATGCCCTATAGTAATAATATCGATCTATCTAAAACATTGGCAAATAATCACTTTGGTTTGGCAGGAATGTTTGAGAGAGCAGTACTCATAGGTGGAGAATTATTCTGTGATTCATTTCCAGGTCAGGGAACAAAAATCACAATTAAATTGAAACCAAATGAATTAATTTCATAATGAGATTTTACTCATCATCGCTGCTACCGATAAATAAACTGGATTATCATCATTTAAATCGATTAAGGCTTTTCCATTCATATCAAATTCTGCTAACGTTTTGTCAGATTTGATATATCCCAATAAAGGAATTCCAATTTTTTCAATTTGAAATTCTAATTCTTTCGCTAAACCGCCTGTATATCGATTAATGATTATATATGCGTTTTTTATTTGGATATCCAATTCATTGCGAAAACCAGCAATTCGAGCAGCTGCGATGATTCCACGCGGGGTTGGATCGCTAATCACAATCAAGTGATCCACATCTCGAGTTGTTCTCCTGCTCAGATGCTCCATTCCAGCCTCATTATCTATTACGACAAAACGGTAGTTTTTACTAATGGTATCAATCACACTTCGTAAATTATGGTTAACAGCGCAATAACATCCGGGACCCTCCGACCGACCCATAGCAATTAAATCGACATTATTACCTTCGATTATCGCAGTTCGTATTTGATAATCCAAATAATCTCGTTTTGTTACACCGCCAGGCAATGCCCCCATGGCAGCACCACTGGAAGTGAGCGATGCTTTCACTTGTTCGAGCATTTCCTCCCGGATATCGCCTACCGTCCATTCTAAGTCCATTCCCAATACCATATTCAGGTTGCTGCTAGGATCTGCGTCAATCGCCAGAACTGGATTTTGGTAATTTTTTACTAAATACTTAATTATCATCGCAGCTACAGTTGTTTTACCAACACCGCCTTTTCCTGCTAGAGCAATCGTGGTTGTCATTGCCTAATACTCTCTCTACGCCTTACTGCAATATTCCTGAATTAATAAGTTCATCTATTTTGACCGCCATTTCGTCTGCCGATTTTTTCAATTTGAAATTCTAATTCTTTCGCTAAACCGCCTGTATATCGATTAATGAT
>JAAZNS010000243.1 GCA_012798185.1 Chloroflexota bacterium
ATGCTCTAATCAATAGGGATATCCATGTATTGGGAGGAGTAGCTCTGGCAGCCAAAACCAGTTTGGCTTCGATTAGTCCGAATAACGGACAGATACACACTTATCTGATCCTTGGAGATCCGGCGCTGCAAATTCAAATACACCGTCATAAAAATGTATTTTTGCCAGTGGTTATGCGGTAAATGAAGAATTCTTACCTGTACCATGCGTTGCAAACCGGTTTGATCTGTGCCGCAGGGAGCGAGATTAAGCTGAAAGTGAATGGCACCAGTATGTTCCCTTGCTTGAAATCGGGGGATAATGTGTATGCCATCCCTGAACCGATCAACAATCTGATGATCGGCGATGTAGTGGCAGTAATGCGGGAACATGATATCATCACCCACCGGCTGATTAAAATAGATGGTAATCATATTTACTGCAAAGGCGATAACAGCCATATTCCCGACCCGCCGGTGAAGGCTGATCAGATTATTGGCAAAATTGTTGCAGTCGAACGGGAAGGTAAACGCATCGCTTACGATCATCGATATTGGATAAAAAAAAACCGCACCCTGGGAAGACTAGGCTATCTTGAATATCGAATCTATCATTTCGGAAGCCGTTTTATCAAACAACAGAATGGATACTTAAAAAATAACCCTCACATTTCCGTCGGGCGTATTGTTTTCTTGCCGTTCCGGGCTATAATGCGTTTGATTTTATTTATGTGATGCGTTGGTATTCAGGTCAAAAAAGGATGATTAAATGATCTCATTGGAAAAAATCCCGGTTCCCATTACAGGGGTGGTGGGCAGGGTATTGGAGAATAAAGAACCCGGAAAAACCGAAGCGGTGATCGTGCTGCCAAATAAAGGTCAGGTAAAAGTGCTTAATGAGGTTGGCGCTCGGATTTGGTCGCTGATTGATGGTAAACGTTGTATTCGAGAAATTGTCGATGAAATTATCAAAGAATATCAAGTTGATGATGAAACTGCTGAAAGAGATACTGTCAACTTTATTGATGAACTGACAAAGAAGTCGGTTGTTCAATTGATATAAATTTTAAGATGATAACGATGAATTATTTATATAAGTCATATCTATCCCGTATTTTAATTTTTTTTTCCATCTTTATTATTTTGGTAGTAGATATGTTTTTTAATACCTCAACAGGTAAAGGCGCAGTGACACTCGTTTACTTCAGACCCACGTATAGTGATGGTAAGGTATATTTCGAATGGAAAACCGCCAGTGAAATCGATAATTCGGGATATATTATCAATAGGTTGAAAAAGGGAGGCAATTACAACAATGTGCAGGATTATGAACGCCTCGAGTATGCCGAAGACCAATATTTCTATCCCGCTCTTGGTGAGGGGGGCATATATTACGCTGAGTATTACAGCGAAGATGGCGATCTGGTTCGATTTTACGATGACGACGTGGATTTAGGGAATACTTATTGGTATATCCTTGAATCAGTCGATGTCAACTCCAATTCTCAATATAGCGATCCGGTTTCAGTATTTGCCGGTTCTACGCCAACACCAACTCACACACGAACCGTAGGTGCTACAACAACGAATACACCCACAATTACCCGAACCAGTAAACCTACCAAGACCAAGTCTGCTTCGGAAAAGACCAACACACCGGTAGCAACCGCCACGAGAACTTATGGATATCTGGCTGCCAGCGCTACCCCGCAGCCGCCTGCCAATCATGCGCCAACCAACGATCTGGCAGCGACCGAAGCAATACAAACCGCTCAGGCAAATCAGATAACCAGCACACCGCAGCCGACAGCTACCCTGATTCCTCTCCCTTCGATCACTATGCTGTTTCCCACAGCAGCGGCAGATGCGCCCGAAGAAAATCCCGTTAATGTGAGAGAGGATATGCGTAAAACCAGCTCAACCAGCTGGTTTACCCCGCAGCGCATGATGGTAGTGCTGGTGATCGCCACGATCTGGATAATGCTGGGGGGATGGTTTTATCTATCCTTTAAGCGTTTGGAAAAATAACTCATGCTTTTTCGGATGAACATTTCCCTGCCGTGGAAACTCCAGGGTGTCCTTAGCTTATTATTGATATCCGTCCTAATCATTCAGGGATGTCAGCGTGATCTGAAAGTTGGAACTGGGGAACCGATGGGGATTATTGAAACATCGCATGCTGCGTTAAAAATCATAACAGAAGATGAAGGGATATATCGAGTAACATCAGATGATTTAAAAAAGTTGGGATTAGGCGGTTGGATGGACAATTATTCGGAAATGCGGTTGTATCAGCGAGGAATCGAGCAGCCATATTGGATAGAGAGGCGGGGAAAAGATGCCGGTATTATTTTTTATGGAAATAAAAATCAAAGTGTTTTTACAGAAGAAAATATCTATTGGTTGACTTACGGCAGCCATATTGCAGAAAAATTATCCTGGAAAATCAGTCCTGAAATAGAGGATGAAAAACCTGTAGAAAATGCGGAACAGATAAAGAATCGACTGGCAGTGGAGAACGGATATTATGCCGTGAAACATCTCGAGGAAAACAAGCTCTATGCGCCGCTGGTTGAGAAGGGTGAACATTGGTTTTGGGATAAAATATTTGCAAAGCAGAAGAAGAGCTATCCGGTCATATTGGAAGGGCTGCAAAAAGGGGGAGGAACACTGCGCATAGCCATATGGTCGGCTACCAAAGCAGATTACAATCCTGACCATCATCAAATCATAACCGTTAACGGAAAAACAATCATCGATAAAATGTGGGATGGTGATGGAAGGAGATACCTTGCTGGTGAAATACCAAATGATGTTTTAATCGAGGGTGAAAATCAAATCATTGTATCTTCTATAGGAATTGAAGGCGTAAAAGCAGAAATTGACTATATCGATTGGATAGAAATTGAATACCCGCGTAAATGTTTGGCTATTAGTGACAAGATAACAATTCATGCAAATCAAGCCCAGATGAACATATCTGGATTATCGGATGAAATATCTGTATTCGACATTTCAGATAAAAGAAAAATCGAACGGATTGTTGAAAATGGAAAAAATAAGGATGGTCTATTCAATTTTGATAGTGAAATCGGAAAACAGTATCTGATTATCGGATCGAAAGGATACTTAACACCAAAACGCTTGGAATTAGCTCAAATCGAACCGGATTTACGGAATATCTCAAGTGGTGCTGAATGGGTAGCTATCGCCCCAAATGATTTAACGGTTAATATAGAACCTCTAATGGAATGGCGCAAGAAAGCTGGTTTAACCGTTCGGTCTATTCCCGTTGAAATCATTTACGACCAATTTGGATATGGCAGCCCTGAACCAGAAGCGATTCGCCAGTTTATTTCATACGCCATTTCGAATTGGCAGGTAAAACCTAAATATCTTGTTTTAGTTGGAGACGCCAGCTATGATCCAAAAGGATACCTTGGAAATCCTGAAACCAATCGGGTACCTACGTTTTTAATTCAGACTTTCGGAAGTGGTGAAACTGCCAGTGACGTGAAATTCATTGAATTGAATAATGACACTGAGGGAGAAATTTTAGCCGATCTGACAATTGGGCGTATTCCGGCGCAAAACGATGAGCAGGTAAAAACACTGGTTAATAAAATTATCCAGTATGAGAGCGCAGACCTTAAGAAAAATCCATCGATTTTAGCAGTAGCCGATGGACAAGACGCCAGTTTTAAGGGAGATGCGCAGTCATTTATAGATATTTTCAAGAATCGATATAATACTGTTTTATTAGCACCCGAGGCAGGTGTAACAGATTTTGCACAAAAAATTATCAGCAATATCAAACAAAATGATTTTATAGTCGCTTACTTCGGTCATGGCAGCATCAGTATGTGGGGAAAAGATGAGCTGTTTTCTATTAACGACGTGAAAGAATTATCCAATCTAAAACAATTTCCGATCTTTATGAATTTTACCTGTCTGACCGGATTATTCTCGCATCCCACCCAGGATAGTTTGGCGGAGGCGTTGTTATGGCAAAAGAATGGAGGCGCAGTAGCAGTTATTGCACCAACCAGCCTCACCCTGGCTTCCGATCAAAGTTTCCTGGCACAGCCACTAGCAGCTGCTATTGTTCAAAACCCAAAGGCGACGATTGGCTCATTGTTACATCAAGTAAGAGTGGAGATGATGAATCAGGGTGCTGGTGTGAAAGATGTCTTGGAAACCTTTTTGCTCTTTGGCGATCCGGCAACCCGCTTGATGGTGCCATAATAATGCAAGCAGGCTGGTTCACTTTTCAAGATCATCCTCGGCCAATTATAGTGATTTTAA
>JAAZNS010000244.1 GCA_012798185.1 Chloroflexota bacterium
AGCTTTTTTTAAATAATAAGAAATGCCATTTACTGCATACACTGTGCCTTCTGGTGTATGGAAACGTGTTTTTAGATCGTTTATTTCAATCAAGGTTTCAATCGATGAAGCAATCATTATACAGCCCTACTTCGTGGATCGAGCGCATCGCGCAATCCATCGCCCAAAAAGTTTATACTCAATACAATGAGTAAGATCAATGATCCAGGAAAAAACCACAACCATGGGGCACTTTCGAGATAATTATTTGCCTGATCAAGCATATTACCCCAGGTTGCGGTTGGAGGTTGAACACCAAGACCAAGAAAACTAACATAAGCTTCAGATAAGATAGCATTTGCTACACCCAGCGTTGCAGAGACAACAATCGGGGCGATGCTGTTAGGTAGAATATGCTGAAATATTATTTGGAAATTTGAAGTTCCTGTCGCACGCGCTGCTAAAATAAAATCATTTTCTGTGATTGAGAGAAACTCGGCCCTAACTATTCGTGCCAGATACATCCAGCTGGTCAAGCCGATAATTACTATAATTACAATTACACTTCCGCTAAATTCACGTCCTAAAAAAGTGATATTGGGAATTTTTCCACCAAAATTTTTCGCCATCACAATTAATAAAAATAATTCCGGGATATTAAGCATGGCTTCTGTGATGCGCATGAGAATATTATCAATCAACCCGCCATAGTAACCAGCTAATGCTCCCACAAGAATTCCCAATAACGTTTCAATAGTAACAGCAGCTAATCCTATTAAAATTGAGATTTGTCCGCCATAAATTGTTCTTGCCAAACAATCGCGCCCTACTGTATCTGTACCAAATGGATGTTCTGACGAAGGTGCGCTCAAACGTATTGTTGTATCTGTGTAATTAGCATATTTTTCCGAAACGAATAATGACCCTCCAAAAGAATATATTACCAATAATATTAATGTTATTCCCCCAAATACTGCCAATTTATGCCTTCGAAAACGCCGCCATGCCAGTTGACGAAGAGTTAAAGGTGGCGCCTCTAATTCGTCCGGTATCAGCTTGGCAATTGGTGATGATTGAGCAGAAATTGAATCCATAATACCCTTTTATTTTTCATATCGTATGCGAGGATCTAACCAAGCATACGTAATATCTGTGATGATTTGAAACACAACAACCGCAACAGCGATCATCATCAATATTCCCATTACGACTGGTGTATCAGCGCGAGATACATGATCAAGAAATAATCTCCCCATACCCGGCCAGGCAAATATTTGCTCTGTTACAACCGCACCTCCTAAAAGCAGGGGCAGATCCAAACCTACAACGGTCACAATAGGCAATGAGGCATTTTTTAATGCATGGACAAAAACGATATCTCGCCTGGGAAGTCCTTTTGCTTTTGCAGTTCTAATATAGTCCTGGCTCATGACTTCCAGCATGGTGCTTCGAATATACCGGCTATACGATGCAAGGCTGACTACCGACATACTAAATACCGGCAGCACCATATGTAATAATATTTGACCGGTTGTTTTTCCAACTTTTGGATCGAACATGCCAACAGTAGGTAAATATGGTAATCCCCATCTTTTAAACAGAACGGCAAATATGTACATCGATAGTAAAGCCACAAAAAAGATCGGCATTGAATACCCAATGAAAGCTAAAGCGGTAATTGTATGATCAAACCAGGAATATTGCTTTATTGCTGAATAAATTCCAACAGCCAAAGCTCCCAGAATAACAACAATTTCTGAAGCAACCATAAGCATTATTGTATTTGGCAGCCTTTCCCCAATTACCTTTGTTACTGGTTTGCCGCGATTTACAAGTGAAGTGCCAAAATCCCCTCTCAAAATTCCCTTTCTGGTTCCTTGAAATTCAGCAATGCCATCTCCATCCATATCCATTTTCGTCCAATCGTTGC
>JAAZNS010000245.1 GCA_012798185.1 Chloroflexota bacterium
ACGAATAAGGTTATAGATATCGATAGCCTTAGCCTTACCGGTATTGATGAAAAAATTGGCATGCAGCGGGCTGATCTGTGCGCCGCCAATCTGAGCACCTTTCAACCCCGCCTGTTCGATCAGCCTTCCGGCATAATCCCCAGAAGGGTTTTTAAATATCGAACCCATGCTGGCTCCAGGAGGCTGCGTTCGCTTTCGATAATCCATCTGAGTTTTAGATTTCTTTTGAATAATATTCGTGTCTTGAATACTCACTTGCAATACACCATTTAAAACTATAGCTTCATTACTCATTTTTTTTAGAACACTCGAACGATATTTAAACTCGAACTGTTCATTAGTCCATGAAGCAATGGAAGGCAATTGGTTTTGCCCGTTTCGATTACGTTGCAAGATATCTGCCATCAATAGATTACCAGCAATTTCACCACCATGAGCTCCGGCGTTTCCAACGATTGCACCTCCCAATGTACCTGGTATCCCGCTTGCCCATTCCAATCCGGATAATCCTAATTGACCAGCTTTCCTCGCTAAAAGACCAAAATTTACTGCCGCATCGGCATGAATTACTGGAGGATCACTTTCCATATCAAACTTTACTGATCCTAACCCTCTCGCGCGATTGATTATCACAACTTCCCTTATCCCACGGTCGCTAACTAATATGTTGGAACACCCTCCAAGTAAGACATAAGGCAGATCCATATCCCATAATCTAACAATTACCTTTGCCAGCTCATCTGCATTTTTCGTAAGGATGAGTACGTCTGCTGTACCCCCAACACGGGTGCTGGTATATTTATCCATTGGCACATTAAGTTTCACCGCACATTGAAATTCTTCACATAATGCGGTGAGTTCTGCACTTAATGGTTGGGTAAGAGAATGGTTTTGGCTCACCATCAGATACTTCTAGTCTACAATTGCTTGATTTTATTAATGATTTTTACAACAACTTCTCTTGAGCATTTAACTGTCTGACCATTCAAAAGCGATACGATTTCCAGTGAATTTACATCTTCAACGATTTTTTCAGGCGGTATCTTTTTCAAAGCTTGAGGTAACATTGCTTTTGTTTTGATGATTTCAATGTCTGTCATGCGGTTTTTTCCTTTAACCTAAGCGTTTGCAGCACTACCTGTGTGATCTTATTGGCATCTCCGGCAGAAAGGACTATCAAAACATCGCCGGGTTTCAAAATATTTAATAGAAAATGGCTTGCATCTTGGATAGACTCTTGATAGTTGACATAAGGATGCTGGATGTTCTTTACCATATCCTCGAAATAAAAATTATCGGGAGTCTGTTCACGTGCAGCATAAACCCCAGTCACAATGACTTTATCGGCATCCGAAAAAGCAGCAACAAACTCATCCCAAAGACTAAGTATTCTTGAATAGGTATGAGGCTGCCAAACAGCAATGATCCGGTTATCGGGAAAACGATCTCTGGCAGCCGCCAGTGCTGTTTTTATTTCAGTGGGGTGATGGGCATAATCATCCACAATGATTACCCCATTTACCACACCTTGAATTTCAAACCGCCTGCTTGTGCCTCGAAATTGATGCAGAAATTCAGCAGCTTTTCCAACCGGTAAATCTAATTCATGGATAACAGCCAACGCACCGAGCGCATTCAACGCGTTATGTCGTCCGGGTATCGATAACGCAACATTTGCGAGCTGCATGCCATCCTTCACCATTGTGAAAGAATAACAGCCGATCTGGTTTTTAGATAAATTAACACCTATAAAATCCAGGGAACGGGAAAGGTCGGTTTGAGAAAATCCATAAGAATAAATCTCACATACCTTTTCCACATCGCTGATCAACCTCCGGGAACCGCAATCTTCAGCACAGGCTATCAGCTTTCCCTGATTGGGTAAAATGCCTTTCGCAAATTCAACAAAAGCCTGATGAAAAATTTCAGGGGTTGGATAACAATCTGGGTGATCAAATTCAACATTAGTCACCAGGGCAATTTCCGGCTTAATCCCTAAAAACATGCGATCGTATTCATCAGCTTCGATCACAAAAAGGGAGCCTTTTCCTGCCCGAGCATTAACCGACAGGTTTTCGACAACGCTCCCCACAATAAATGATGGATCGGCTGCTAATGCAGATAGCATCCAGGCAATCATGGCAGTGGCGGTAGTTTTTCCGTGAGTTCCTGCCACCGCAATAGTCTGTTTTCCCGCCAGCAATTCCGGTAGAAAATCGGCACGCTTGAGTACAGGAATACCCGCATTTCTGGCTGCCAGAACTTCGACATGATCGTCAGGAATGGCAGATGATCGAATAATAAAATCTGCTCCGGCGATATTTTCAGGAAAATGCCCAATGACCACACGCGCGCCTGCGGTCTGTAAATCCAAGGCAAGAGGAGACATCTGCCGATCAGAACCGCTAACTTGATATCCGCGTTCTAACAGCACCCGAGCGATCCCCGACAAACCCGTTCCGCCTATTCCAATAAAATGGACAGATTTTTTCATCATATCTATCAAATAAAAATAACGATCAAAAAGATAAATGTAATCGCCACAGCAAAATAAATAACTGGAATTCCCAGCCATTGTGGTGCGAGATAAGGGATTAATCTCAATGCAGAAGCACTCAGAGCATTGTCAGCGCTTGGAGCAGAAATATACTTTTCAAAAGGATAACCAGATTGATGCATAAAATACCAAATCGTGCTGACGATTAAAAAGCCGTTTACTGCTCCCAGAAACAAACCCAAGAGTGAATCGGATAATTTTTCTCGCGCAAACCTAACTCCAGCTATTTTTTGAATATTGGGAGTTTGATAACCAAAGAAAACCAGAACAAACATAACCCCGGTTCGCATCCAAAACTCGGGAGCTTCGTTTGGCGCAGCAAGGAAATCCCTTACTGGGGGGACGTAGCGCTCCAATACACTCAAAACAAATAATGATAGGACGGCGCTGGCAGTGACCAGTAATTCTTTTGCCCAACCACGCATAGCGCCAATTATGGCAAATAATGTCACAAACAGCCAAAAAGCAAAAGTTAATGTCATCATAAGTCACCTCCACCCGCCATGGCATGTAATAATTCGGCGATCGCGCTGGCGGCATCAGGTTTTGCTATACCTCTCATTGCCGCTTTCATCTCGTTGAGACGTTGAGGATTATCGAGTAAACGCTGGATGGTAGGCAATAATTGGTAGTTTAATTCGCTATCCCTGATCAATAATGCTGCTTGTTTTGCCTGTAAATAACTGGCATTAATGTATTGATACCTCCAGGCATAAGGATAGGGTACCAAAATCGCTGGAATTCCAAACAAAGGATACTCCCCCAAAACAGAGGCTCCCGCACGTGAAACCACAATATCCGCAATAGCCATTGCCTGTCCAAGTTCTTCATGGAGATATGGAAAAAGCTTATAGCGATTGATTATTTCAGGCGATGTATTTTCTGCCAGTTTACTCTTTGCCTGCAACACCTCTTCCCAATCCAACTGCCCAGTGATATGAATTACCTGGCATATATCAAGCAGCCCAGCCAAAGAAGCCAACACAGCCCGGTTGATCGAGCGTGCACCTTTACTGCCCCCTAAAACTAAAAGCGTAGGCAGTTCAGCTGACAAATTAAAGGTTTGGTAAGCTTCAGATTTTTTTAACCCATCTTGTGCCCAAGATTTCAGTTCCGAACGGACGGGATATCCGCATACGGTTAATTTTTTCTCCGCTGCAAAATATTGCTTTGATTGCTCAAACGTTAACGCAATTCGATTGGAAAATTTGGCGATTGTTTTCAGCGCCAAACCGGGCTCTACATCGGGAACATACACCAAGCTGGGCACCCTTCGTTTTTCGATGCGGGTAATTCTGGCTGAAAAAGCCATTGGCGCTGCCACGAAACCGCCTGTAAAAAAGAGAACATCCGGTTTGAAGGATTTCAAAATTCGATGAGAGGCTATCACCCCACGGCATACCTGGTATAGATTGCGCGGTAAATTCCTCAAGCCGACACCATGAACACCAGCAGCAGGCACTTCCGCATAAGGTAAACCTTTGCGTGCGACCAAATCAGCTTCCATTCCACCAATACTCCCAACCCATAATACGCTCAAGCTCTCTTGGTCATACTTTTGGTTTAGCGCTTCCCACACGGCGAGCGCTGGATACACGCCGCCGCCAGTTCCGCCAGCGCAGATCAATAACCGCACCGAAAAGTCTCCCTTCTTCTTCCTTTGTTTTTGTTGAAAGGCGAGAGATATTAAGCAGTATTCCTACCGCACACAACGATACAAATAGGTTAGAGCCGCCATAACTGATAAACGGCAATGCATTGCCAGCAAAGGGCAGCAGATTTACCATTACTGCCATATTGATCATGGCTTCCATAACAAGCCATATCGATAATCCAGCAGCCAGTAACGAACCCAATCCATCGGGGGCTCGCCTGGCAATCGTCATGCCTCGCCACAGGAACACCAAATATAATCCCACTAAAAATGTCGCACCAATAATACCTGTTTCTTCCCCTACCACAGCAAAAATACTATCGGTGGGAGGCACCGGTAAC
>JAAZNS010000246.1 GCA_012798185.1 Chloroflexota bacterium
TTGCATGTTAGCACCCGCAAATAAAGTCACTGCCCAAAGCAAATAAAAACTAGCTTGAGTAATATTTGGTGCTACAAAGGAATATGCTAGTGCTGTCCATGGGCTAACAACACGTGACAGTCCTGATGCCTTGCGTGAAAAGACATCGCCCGCCTGCTGTGCAGCTGATTGTGCTGCATCAGTTAAGTTACTCATATGCATCTCCTTTCAAATAAAAAATGTATATAAATCAAGACTTAATTACTCCTCCAATAGATATTCCAAATATTTTAGATAACATTACCTCCTTCCCCATATACTTTATTCAATGGTGTATGGGAGAATATTAATTTTTTGGCTTGAATTAGCGATGAGGGCCCTTTCGATGAATCAGAAATGTAACCTTATCAGCCAAATGGTATTCAATTGAATAAATAACCGGTTGCTGATTTTCATCATAATCCGTCTGATTGATCAATAAAAGCACATCATTGCGACGAATTTGCAGCTTATTTGCCACATCCTTAGGAGCTGCTATCGGTCGGAGAATTGCTTTACCATGATATATCCGGATTCCATGATGTTTTTCTAGGTAGTCATAAATAGATAACTCTGTTAATTCACTCTGTGAGGGGAATTTATAATTAACGACTGCAGCAGGTACAGTCTCAATAGACCATACTATAGGGAAATCAGTTGCCAGGCGCAGCCGTTTCACTAAATATACTGGAGCGCCTTCATTGATCTCAAGAGCGTCTGCTACTTTTCCCTTGGCTTCTTCTTCAAGAACTTCACATTCAATAGTCTTTGGAATAAAACCAGCTTGGGAAATCATCTCTTTAATACCAAAATTTATACTTAAATCTTTTACAATCGATTTCTCTGTTACGAATGTCCCTCTTCCACGCTTACGAACAATGGAACCTTGCTCTTCTAAGGTGCGAAGCGCTTCCCTTAATGTAGTCCGGGATACTCCCAACATCTGCATGAGGTCAAATTCTGCTGGCAATTGAGATCCCGGTGGAAATTTCTCTTGTCGAATAGCATCGGCTATTGCAATCACGGTTGCGTCGGTGAGTGTCCGCCGTTTAGGTTTGACGAATAAAGGAGATGTTTCCTTCGTCTTTTCCAACATATTTTTTATCCTTTCCTTTTTGAGAAAAGCGGACAAAGAGCATTGTATAGATTCACGTAGGTATTGTAAGTTTCATCATAAATAACTTGATTTTCTTTAGTCGGTTCGAAGCGGTTTTTAATTTGCACCATCTGATTTGCAGCCTCTTGCACACTAGAATATAAGCCTATGGCTTTTCCAGCCAGAATAGCAGCGCCTAATGTGGCTGCTTCTTCATTTATGGTCGTTAAAACCGGACGTCCAGTAATATCTGCTTCAATTTGTTTCCAGATACTGCTGCGAGCGCCTCCGCCTAAAGCACGGATTTCATTTACTTTCACCCCCATACCCTCGATCACTTCAATATTTCGACGAACGATAAAACAAACCGACTCCATTATTGCGCGCATAAAATGACTGCGACCATGACGTAGGGTGAAACCATAAAATACTCCTGTTGCTTTTGGGTTTGCCTCGGGCGCCATTGCACCTTGTAAATGGGGTAGCATTACCAAACCCTCACAACCCGCGGCAACTTTTGCAGCCTCTTTACCCATGAGATCATAAGCATCGATATCGCTGGCTTTCCCAACAGTCATTTCTATTTGAGCAAATTCATCGCGGAACCAACGCATTACAATGCCGCCGCCGGTAAAGGTATGCAGCATATATAAACCCGGTAAGCCATGATAATGACAAGGCATCTGGTCGTTTGGATCTAGAGTGGCTTGATTTACACTGGCGCAAATTGCCAGCGCTGCGCCGGTGTTTTCACTAAATATGCCCGGTTGGATGTTGCCTACACCAATTGCCCCGCACGCCTGATCTAAAGCGCCGGTACATACCAATGTTCCAACTTTTAAACCTAATTCGTCAGCGGTTTCTTTACGTAACTTTCCAACCACCTCTCCCGATTCTCGATATTCCGGAAGTTGATTGGGGAAAATTCCTAATTCAGCCAACATTTCTGTCCACCATTGGCGGGTACGAAAATTCCAATAACAAGTGGAAGTCACTAAAGAGCCTTCACAAACAAACTCCCCAGTCAGGCGATACAAGAAATAATCCTCGATTAGTAAATATTTTGCTGCCTTTTCAAAAACTTGCGGTTCATGTTTTCTAATCCAAAGGATTTTAGAAGCCGGCCAGGTGGGCACAAGTTTCACTTGTCCTGTGATCTCATAGGCATAGCGATGTCCAAATTTCTCCCCCAACTCATCGGCTTCCCGCTGCGCCCGATTATCCAGCCAAACAATTGCGCGGCGTAACGGTTTTCCATCTTTATCGACTACGATTAGTGTTTCACCCTGGGCTGATACTCCCAGGGCTTTGATATGCGCAGGGTTTATTGCCGATTCTCTGATAACCGCCCCCAAAGCAGTTTTAAATGCATCCCAATAAGTCTCTACGTCCATCTCCACCGAATCGGCATCGGGAGCGATTAATTGGTATTCCACCGCAGCTTTTGCGATGACATTTCCATGAAAATCATGGAGAGCGCACTTGAGTGCTGTTGTGCCGAGATCAAAAGCGAGGATGGCATCCATGTGGTTTTACTCTCCGGGAGCACCAGCCCAAACCAAAACCGCCATTTCTTCGCCAATGTTAATCAGTGTATGAGGTAAAGATTCAGGAATAAAAATCGCATCTCCCGCAAATAGCTCATAATATTCCTGTTCATCAAAAAGTAAGATATGACCCTTGCACAAATAAAAAACCTCGACCGATTTGCTGTGTCCTGGGTCAATATTTCCGCGTTGACCAGGGTGCAAGGTCGAGGTTCCTAGCCACATTTTTGGTGTCCTCACAAATTCGCGGCACAGTTCGTGACCATCCATAAAGGTTTTAGTTTCTATGGAACGGATGATAGTGGCTTTTGTTTTATCCATATATCCTCAATCCTTATAATAATTTGACAAATGGAAAGCACTCAGCTATAATTATTATATCACGATGTCATACATCCTTACATACTATACTAAATAAAATAGTTGTTGTCAAGAACCCTGCTATAATAAAAAATAGATTTTCCACTAAGAAGGGAACCCGCGATATGAAACCAGAGTTTATCTTGATGCTCACCTATAATGATCAAACTGTAGAAAATGCTCTGGAAATTTTTAGAGAATGCAAGAATTCACCTGTTACTCATTGGGGGTTTAAAGATATTGGGTTGCCTGTTGACCAAATGAAAGAACTCGTCAACGAAATGAAGCAAGCCGGTAAAACAACTTATCTGGAAGTAGTCAGTTTATCCGAACAAGATGGTTTGTCTGGCGCAAAATTATCCGTAGAAGCTGGATTTGACGTTCTAATGGGAACAGTTTTTTTTGATTCGATTTGGGATTATCTTAAAGATAAACCTATCAAATATTATCCTTTTCCAGGTCACGTTCACAGCCATCCTAGCATCCTCGATGGCACAATAGATGAAATTGTCAATCATGCACTTTTCCTGCAGGGTAAAGGCGTACCTGGTTTGGATCTGCTCTCATATCGTTATGTTGGTAATGCAAAAGCGTTACTACGGGAGGTTGTTGCTGCCACCAAAATACCCATTGTTTCTGCAGGGTCAATCGCATCCTTCGAACGCCTTGCAGAAGTAAAAGAAACCGGCGCTTGGGGCTTTACGATCGGCAGCGCTTTATTCGATAAGAAATTCGTCCCCAATGGAAGTTTTATCGATAATATCAACGCAGTTTGTGATTGGTTAAAGAAAAACCAAGCATAAATTCAAAAATATTTCATTTTCCTGGTGTTGTGATTGCTTGAGCATTATATTCGTGTGTGCAGCAATTAACCCATCATACACATAATCTTCAAATTCAAGGGACTACCCCAAAAACGGGGCAGCCCCTTAATTATTTCAGCTTAATGGCATTAAACTTTTCGACGTCGAAAAGGTCGCTGCTCACATTTTAGCAAACTATATAATAAAGCGTCTTGATTTTTTATAACTACCCCCAATTATTGCCCTGCTCGGTATTTCGTCCAATCTTCTGACGAACATCTTTTTTTACATGAATAATTCGATCCTGCATTAAAAAAACAAGTGGCGAGGGTGGGATTTGAACCCACATCCAAGGGCTTATGAGTCCCCTGCTCCACCTTTGAGCTACCTCGCCATAAATCGAATAAGCGGCAAAATATTAACACGCTCAGGTAATTTTGTCAATCAAAAGCAAAACCTTGTTTTTTCTCAAATGTGGTATCCAGTGAAATTACAAATATAAAGTTGTGGTATTGCTAATGATTTTGTTATTTTTAAAAATTTCTATCGACAATGTAATTCGTAAGATTTTCTAAAGCTGTTTTCTCAATACAATCAGGTTGGTCAGCGAAGATTTCTCTAGCATGAATAACAAAACTTTTAGCTTCTGACAAAGCTGATGAGATGGAATCACTATTTTTAATCAAATGGATTAGATTTTCCATTTCTGATTCTAGAGGATAATTTCCATTGGCAAAAGCTTCGAGAATTGAATGGTCTTTTGAATTTTCAAAATAATAGATTGCCGGCAATGTTATTATCCCTTGTCTCAAATCGCTGGCAACGGGTTTCCCAATGGTGGTTTGTTCGCCGGTAAAATCAAGAATGTCATCGATAATTTGAAATGCCATACCAATATCATATCCAAATTGTTTAAAAGATAATATGGTTTCTTTACTCACCGGGCTGAGCATGGCAGCTGCCATGGCTGATAGCTCGAAAAGCGACGCGGTTTTCGCATAAATACGACGATAATATTCCTCTCGATTAACAACTCCTCGGTTTGCAAAAAGTTGAGTGATTTCTCCATTTACAATTGTGGCAAGGGTATTGGAAAATATTTTTATCAATTCTGACGATTCAGTTTCTGCTGCCAGCGATGCGGCTTTCGCAAATATATAATCCCCAGTCAATACAGTCGCAGCAGGCGACCATTGTGCATTGAGTGTGGCAATTCCTCTTCTTAATAAAGCACCGTCGATTAAATCATCGTGCACCAGAGTTGCAGTGTGCAATAATTCAATTGCTGCACTTAAGATGATTAATTTTTCGATTGAACCGCCCAGCATCTTGCCCGTTAGCAGTGTAATAGTTGGTCTGATCCGTTTCCCGCCAGAAGATAGTAAATGGTCTAGGGCAGAATTAATTTCTGGATGATGACCATCAGATTTTTGCCTCATTAATTCTTCGACTTTGTCGATATATTCCTGTATTGGGTAAGTAAAATTCCCTGTGTTCAATTTCTATCTCTCAAACGAAATACACTTTTTGCATTGAGTGTGGTCTGTTTGATTACTCTTTCTAATGGTAGGTTTTGTATTTCGGCAATTTTTCTTGCTATATAAATAACGTTTGCGGGTTCATTTCTCTTTCCACGAAAAGGATGAGGTGTAAGAAATGGTGCATCTGTTTCTAATAATAAGTGTTCCAAGGAAATTTTTGATATGATCGATTTTAATTCTTTAGTATTATTAAAAGTAATTGGTCCAGTTACTCCAATGTAAAATCCCAGATCTATTGCGCGTTTGGCAATCAGCTCATCATCTGAAAACGAGTGTAACACACCAGGTGAACTCTGGAGAAGAGAGTTTTCATATTTCAATCTGTTTGTCCAATCGGATAATACTTCGATAAGGTCATTACCAGCCTGACGGTTGTGGATGATAACAGGCAAGTTCATTTCGACCGCCAATGCCAATTGTAGTTTTAATATATATTTTTGATAATCTATAGAATTAGATTTTCGATAATAATCCAACCCTATTTCACCAATTGCGATAACTTTTGGCTGTTTTGCTAATTCTTTTAATCGTGAAAACCATACCTTTTCCACATATTCTGGCTTGCTGTTGGGGTGAATACCAACAGCTGGGTATAATAATCCAATTTTTTGAGATAGATTAATAATCTGTTCACTTGAATTTAAATCAATTCCAGGGTTAATGATATGCGTAACACCCACATTTCGCGCATTATCAAGTATTTTTTCACGATCGATATTGAAATCTTCAAAATCGATATGACAATGTGTATCAATCAATTGATTAGAGATAGATTCCATGATTAATTCATTTTACCGATTTATTACACAATTTTATTGAGCGGAGTAATTATATCAAGTGTAAACAGTGTTGGAATATTGATTTGGATAAAATTTTAAATTTTATATTCAATAAAACATAAGACTGTATCTAAGATATAATGTCATCCAATTATGGATGAAACCAAAATTTACTTCGATTACGCTGCAACAACGCCAACCGATCAACGGGTTATACAATCTATGCTGCCATATTTTTATGAGAATTTTGGAAACCCGTCATCGATACATTTATATGGGCAAAAGGCTGAAAACGCCATAGATGAATCACGTGAAAAAATTGCAAATTTATTGAATTGTTCACCAGAAGAAATAATATTTACTTCTTGCGGTAGCGAAAGTGACAATCTGGCAATCCGAGGCGTTGCATTTGCTGAACGAAAATCGCGCCAAGCAAACCATATATTAATTAGCTCCGTTGAACATCATGCTGTTTCGCAAACTTCGCTGCAGCTTGCTAAAGAATTTGGCTTCGAACTCGAGTTTATTCCAGTTGATCATTATGGCATGATTGATCCAGATAATGTCAAAAAGTTAATTCGCCGTGATACCGCATTAGTATCGGTGATTTTTGCTAATAACGAAATTGGGACAATCAATCCGATATCCGAAATCGGGAAAATATGCAAGCAATATGGCGTTCCTTTTCACACAGATGCAGTTCAAGCTGCGGCTCATCTGCAAATTGATGTAAATTCATTGAATGTGGATTTACTTTCAATCGGCGCACACAAGTTTTATGGGCCAAAGGGAGTAGGACTGTTATACCGCAGGAAAGGGATAAAGATGCTCCCTACTCAAACAGGGGGTAGCCAAGAGTTTGGATATAGAGCAGGTACTCATAATGTACCGTATATTGTAGGCATGGCTACTGCATATGCCTATGCGCAAGATCGCCCCGATAATCGCAATTCGCGCCTTTCTACTTTCCGCGATCAATTGATCAGCGGTATCCTTGAAGAAATCGATGGTTCTGAACTTACCGGTCATCCTGCCCTGCGCTTGCCCAACCATGCCAGTTTTGTATTCAAAGGTGTTGATGGCAACAAACTCCTGATGCTGTTGGATATGGAAGGATTTGCATGTTCTTCTGGCTCGGCTTGTAAAACTGGTGATCCTCATCCTTCTGACGTATTACTTGCTATCGGTTTTTCCCCAGAAGGGGCGTTAGGATCATTAAGAGTGACTCTGGGAGCTTATACAGAGAAAAACCATATCGAACAATTTCTAAAAATATTGCCTGATCAGATTAAAAAAGTTCGCCAAATGTATGGATAAAAAGCGTGTTGTTGTGGCAATGAGCGGCGGTGTCGATAGTTCCGTAGCTGCTGCATTGCTAACTCAGCAAGGTTATAATGTTATTGGAATGATGCTGCGATTATGGAATGAACCATGTAAAGAAGCATCGAATCGTTGTTGCACACCCTATGCTATGGCACAAGCAAAAAGGGTTGCTTCAATACTAAATATTCCATTTTATGTCCTCGATGCACAAATTCCTTTTTATAATTCTGTTGTAAAATATTTTTTACAATCATACTTAAATGGGAATACACCTAACCCTTGTTTGATATGCAATCGGGAAATTCGTTGGGGTTACCTGTTGAATCATGCCTTAGCAATTGGTGCAGATTATATTGCGACAGGACACTATGTGCGTAACGAAAAGAATAACCAGGGTCAATTTATCCTAAAAAAAGGATTGGATAGCAATAAAGATCAATCTTATGTCCTATATGTTTTAAATCAAACTCAATTATCCCATTCACTATTCCCCCTAGGGCAATATTTGAAAACGGAAGTAAGACAATTGGCGCGCGATTTTAATTTGCCTGTCGCAGATAAAGAAGAAAGTCAAGATTTATGCTTTCTGGCTGATGAAGATTACCGATCTTTTATTTTACGAAATGCCTGTGTTGAAATTAAACCAGGTATTATTGTGAATTCCCAAAATAAACTTTTAGGACAACATAACGGACTTCCTTTTTATACGATTGGACAAAGGAAAGGGCTTAATATATCTTCAGAATCGCCGTATTATGTAATCAAGAAAGATGTTCAAAATAATGTATTAATTGCGGGCAAAACAGAAGAGCGTGCCAGTAAGTCTCTATTCATTGAAAATATGAATTGGATTTCTGGAACACCCTCATTAACATCAAGTAATATCAAAGTTATGGTTCGGTATCGCTCTAAGGCAAAACCATGTACTATTCAAGAAATTAATTCTACAAAATTGCGTATTGATTTACTCGAGACAATAAACGATGTGGCACCTGGACAGGCTGCAGTTTTATATCAGGATGACATATGTCTGGGTGGTGGAATTATCACATAAAAGGGATCAATCATGAGCATACCTGGTTTAGTTTTAGGAATAATTATTTCAGTCCTATATGGCGCAATTTTTCACTTCTGGAGAGGTGGCGGACTTTTTCGCCTAATTTTATATTTAATTTTGAGCATTTCAGGCTTTTGGATAGGTCAAATCATTGCTACAAAATATCATCTGACGTTTATCAGCATTGGATCACTGCATCTTGGTTTTTCAACCATTTGTAGCATCATATTTTTATCTATCGGTCATTGGTTAAGTCTCACGCAAGTTGAGCGAATTTAACTTCTATTTTTCAAAAATTAACTCAAATCATTCATGGTTCTTTATAACCTAAATCAAATCATCCTTGTCTGCCAGAAAATCCCTTAATCCCCACCCAATTAATATGAATTCTTTAATTGTTTTTTCTCTAAATAGCAATCAAATCATTGTAATGATAGACAATTATGGAGATGAAAATCATAAACTCATGATATTGACAATGAAGAACATGGTGAATTAAATACAAAAATATTAATAACATTCAAAAAGTGCTTAGGAATTTATTGTTCAAATGTTTAACCCAAATTTATCCATAAATGCTCAATCCGGCGATTTGGCTCAATTAGTCAGTCCGACAAATAAATCCATTTTTATTCGCTTAATTCCAGGTGGTAAATACGAAACACATCGGGGAATTTTATATTTCGATGATCTAATTGGAAAACCCTGGGGAAGTCAGGTGGAATCACATACGGGTCAACTCTATGTTCTTTTGCAACCAGGGTTAGCTGATTTACTCCAGGAAACTCGCCGCAATACTCAAATAATGTATCCGAAAGACATTGGCTTCATTTTATTAAAGATGGGCATTATCAATGGCAGCATTGTCGTAGAAGCAGGGACAGGTTCTGGAGCTCTTACCACAGCATTAGCCTTATTTACTGGCGAAAAAGGTCACGTTTATTCCTACGATATTCGCCAGGAAATGCAAATATTAGCGAAAAAGAATCTGGATAGGCTTGGTTTAACCGATTTAGTTACTTTAAAGTTAAAGGATATTGGGGAGGGATTCGATGAGAAAAATGTTGATGCCCTATTCCTTGATTTACCCAATCCATATGATTACATGGATAAAGTACGTGAATGCTTGAAACCCGGCGGTCAATTTGGCTGTATTTTGCCTACTACTAATCAGGTATCTCGTCTTTTATTTGAACTCCATCGGGAAAACTTTGCATTTGTGGATGTTTGTGAAATTATGCTGCGTTATTTTAAACCAGCCGCGACTAGGCTTCGTCCAACCGATCGAATGGTTGCACATACCGGTTATTTAATTTTTGCCCGACCAATCATTTATACGAAGCAGCCCCCTAATAATCATGATGGTCAAGAGGATTTAAGAGAAGAGGAAGTATAAATTATTTTCATGGATATTCCGATCGATCAACTTACAGAATCCGAGATATTTTCTCGTTTATCAAACCCAACAATCGATCAGCCTTCGGAAATAACTCTCGAGGCTTTATTAAAAATCTATTCTGATCCACCTCGAGAAGCAGCCGTTCTAATCCCCATGTTCCGAAAAGAGGCTAGCTGGCATGTCCTTTTCATCCATCGCACCGAAGATACAAAAGAACACAGCGGACAGGTTGCTTTTCCAGGCGGCAGATTAGAATTTCAAAGCGAATCAGTATATAGTGCAGCATTGAGAGAGACTGAGGAAGAAATTGGCATTGAACCAGAAAAAGTAAAAATTTTACAAAGTTTAAATCCTATCTTCACGATTTCAAATTATCATGTTACGCCAGTGGTTGGTATCATTCCATTTCCTTACCATTTTAAAATTCAAGCCCAAGAAGTCAAACATATTTTTACAATTCCATTAAAATGGTTATCTAATCGAAATAATTGGAAAATTAATACCCGATATTTTGCACCCTTAAACAAAGAGCTTCCAGTAATCTATTATCAAAAATATCATGGAGAACTATTGTGGGGAGTCAGCGCCCGGATTATGGTAAATTTTATTCAACAATTAACCCAATAAAAAAAACATCCTGAAATATTTTCCAGGATGTTTTTCTTTATCCATCTTGAAGATTTAGAATTCTTCTTCTTCTTTCTTACCCTTTTCAATCACTTCAGGTTCTTCTTCAACCGCCTCTTCTACCATCTCAACCGCCTCTTCCGTTACAGGTGCGGTTACTAAAACTACCATATCTGAGGGATTTGAAAGAATTACAACATTCTCAGGTGCTTTTACATCAGAAACACGAATAGAATCCCCAATTTTTCCCAGTACCGAAATATCGACCAAGATTCTCTCTGGTAAATATTTCGGTAAACATTCCACTTCAAGCTCTTCCAGCCCGGTAACAATGACCCCGTTGAATTCTTTAACAGCGGGCGCATCGCCAATTAATTCCACCATCACATTAGCACGTAATTTTTCGGTCATCGATACAGCACGGAAGTCAATATGTTGAATAGAACCACGAACCGGGTGGCGCTGTTTTTCTTTTATTAATGTCGTATGTTTCTCACCATCAACATCAATGATGACTAATTGGGATGATGTTAATCCAGATAATACGCGGTTGGCTTCATGGAAATCTAACATAATTGCCTGTGAATCGATGTGCGGTCCATATAAAACAGCAGGCAACTTTCCTTCACGTCGTAGTGCTTTTACTTGTTTTCCAATAATTTCACGCTTTTCAGCTTTTAATAAAATTTCTTCCATCATTTCCTTCCTTGGAACGCCTCTCACCCACAACTCTTGGGTTACCCTCGCTCCTTTGTTATTTCCGATTAGATCGGATTTAATATTCCAAAAAAACCGCCTCCTACCTCCGGAGGCGCATCAAGCGTGTTGTATTTTAGTCTTCATTTATTAATTCGTCAAGAATCATTCATAATGCATTTTTTAATACAAAAAATAAGTCGGTGGATGATAGTTGGACTGGATTCCCTTTCATGCTGGATGCTTTGATCGATTTCTCAATGATTTCTGGAAAATCATCTTCACGAACTCCGAACTTAGACAATTGTGGAATTCTCATTTTTTGATTTAAATCTTTAATCCACTTAATCCCATCATCCACACTGGCATTGTTATTCCCAGTTAATATTTTACTAATTTCCAAATATCGATTTAAGCTCTCAAGAGAATTATTTTGATCTAATAATGCTTTTATATTAATTTCAAATACATGCGGCAGGAGACATGCACAGGCATTTCCATGAGGAATCGGGAACATTCCTCCCAATGGACCAGCAATTCCATGAACCGCACCTAGCTTCCCATTTGCTAACGCTAATCCTCCGAATAAACTAGCAATAGACATATCTTCACGCGCCGTTTCGTCATATCCATTAACATATGCTCGATATAATGATCGTGAGGCTCGTTGAATGCCCTCTCTACAGATGCCGTCCACTATCGGATTGGTTCTATTAGATGTAAATGCCTCGATCAATTGAGTTAATGCATCAAGACCTGTTCTAGCCGTAATTTCCGCTGGTAATTCATAGGTTAATTGAGGATCAACCACAGCAACTTTGGGCAACAAAAATAAGCTTCTAAGAGATACTTTCACTTTTCGATCGAGCACAGTTAATACTGCATTTCGGGTGACTTCAGTACCGGTACCAGCAGTGGTTGGGATGGCAATATAAGGTAAACTTGGTTTGGTAATTGATATGCCTTTTCCAATGACTTCTAAATAATCAGTAATCTCACCTTCATTCATTATCATCGAGGCAATTGCCTTACCAGCATCCAATACACTGCCGCCTCCTATCCCGATGATAAAATCGCACTTCAGGTCCTTAGCTTTATAAATACCAGATTCAATCAAACCTACCGTTGGTTCACCTTCGACAACAAAAGATGAAAAAGGGATATTTTGATTTTTCAATTGATCGAAAATAACGTCAGCATGGTGAGCCGATTTTCCCGTGATTACAAATGCTTTTTTCCCGCATTCGGCTGATAATTTACCAATGTTTAAAATTGCCCCCTTACCAAATATGATCCTTGTTGGTGAGTGAAATTCGAATTCCATTCTTAGATATCCATTTTGATTGATTTTTTCTTGATTACCATCCCTCTTCCGAAGGGAAAATATTTTTATAAATAATTCTTGTACGTGGCTCCGCCATCATGCTTTCTGCGATATTTTTCCAAGTATTATAATGAGATGTCTCTTTATGCTTGGCAGGTGCTAAATCGTCCCGATAAACCTCCACCAGAACAAAGCGAGTGGGATTATCGATTTGCTGAATAATATCAAACCTGGCAATACCCGGTTCTTTAATACTTTGTTTGGCATTCTCAAGCGTCGCTTCCTTAAATGCCTCGATAAATTCAGGTTTTACATGGATAAATACTTGGATAATGTACATTTTGAATCTCCCTTTCAATAATGATCTTGAGACCAATTTTTGGCTGAAAATGTATTTTGAGAGTTGAAAAGCATTTTATTAGATAAAAAAGGATGGATATGCATTAATAATCTAGTAAAAATATTAATTCGACATTCTTATATATTGTATCGTGATTTTCACAAATCGATTTTTTGATCAGATTTTAACCTTTCTAATTCAAAAAATATATATACTTGACTACCATGAATAAAAATTTTAACCAAATTCCTTCAAATAACCATGTCGGAATGCCAAATCAAAACATTCCAATTGAAAATGCGCCGGCTCAGAAACCTATATTTACACAACAAAAACGAAATTCTTGTTCATCATGCTTTTCACTACTCTCTTGTTTAATTGTAATTCTTTTACTTATTGGATTAGGTGCTGGCATCCTAATATTTTTCCCCGGCAATATAACTTTATTAATTTTGGGTATCGACAATGCACCGCATAAAAGTTTCATAGGCCGCAGTGACACGATTATCATGGCAAATTTTGACCCCATTAAACCTTACGCGGGAATATTGTCGGTGCCGCGTGATTTATGGGTTAATATTCCGGGCATTGGTGAAAATCGTATTAATACCGCCCATTTTTTTGCTGAAGCAAATCTTGCTGGGTCTGGACCTCAAGCAACCATAGATACCATTGAAGCAAATACCGGCATTAAAATAAAATATTATGTTCGAATTCGTTTTGAAGGATTAATTGAAATTGTAGATGCAATGGGTGGAGTAGATATTAATTTGTCTGAACCTATGGCTGGATATCAGCCGGGTCAATATCATCTGAACGGTACTAAGGCGTTAGCATTTGCCCGAAACCGCTCAGGTTCGGATGATTTTTTTCGAATGAAGCAAGGGCAGTTATTAATTAAATCGATGATAAAACAATTAATGCTGCCCAAAAACCTGATCAGACTTCCACGCATTTCTGGTGCAATTTTAAATAATTTGGAAACAAACCTGCCCATTTGGCAAATGCCTCGAATTATTATCACAATCCTTTTAGCAGGTTTCAATGATATTGATAACCGGGTCATCGATCGGGAAATGGTCACACCATATACGACTAGTCAGGGAGCCAATATATTACTTCCACGATGGGAAAATATCATTCCGGTTATGAATAATATGTTTGGGCAATAATTTTATTCATGCTAAAATAAACATCAATGGATATAAAAGTTGTTTCTCGAAATCGAAAAGCAAGCCACGAATATTTTTTATTCGATCAATTAGAAGCCGGCTTGGTTCTGAATGGCAGTGAGATAAAATCAATTCGCGCAGGACAAATGAGCCTGGCAGAAGCATATGTTCAAATCGATGGAAATGAAGCCTGGTTGATCGATGCGCACATTGCTCCCTATGATCACTCAGGAAGATTTAACCATGATCCCCGCAGACCACGCAAATTATTACTTCACAAAAAAGAAATTATTAAATTATGGAATAATGTACGCCAAAAAGGAACAACGATTATTCCAATTATGGTGTATCTAAAATCTGGCCGGGCAAAGATTCAAATTGCTTTAGCTAAAGGGAAAAAACTTTACGACAAGCGCCAATCCATTGCAAAAAGAGATAGTCAAAGGGATGTCGAGCGACAATTTCGAATTAAATAATGGCGCCATTCAAGCATCAACTATAAATGGTGTCAATCGCCTACCCGATTATGCTAAACGGGAGATCTATGCCCGTATCATCGCTCCGGAGTTATTGCAACGATTTAACCTCTCCCCAGATTTACTATCTGAGGAAGGCATCGATTTACTCAAGCTTTATTGTCCTTCTGGAAGTTCCTCTGTGGAAATGGCACTTTTCCATAAACCAAACTTTGAGGATCCCATATTATTTGGCCATCTTACCGATAATTTAGCTGGTCAGGTGCATATTCTTTTATATGTATTGAACGATCCTGAATCTCCTCGTTTTGATGTCGATCGGATGCCCGATGGCAGAAAAACATTATTTGGCACCCGTTGCCGTAACGTCGAAGCAGAATTAGCTGCTATGGAATACGGTTTAGCGCCGGGTCAAATACGCCGAGGTCTACGCTTGCTAAACCCTGCAATTCGATCGTTTGAAGTTTTTGTAAAAAGCTTAGGACACGACTTGTATTTTACCGAACCTCTTTATTATCATAACGCAATTATTTTTGAACATTATGGCTTTAACTATGCGAAAGGCAAAAAATTAATGGAAAGAATCCAAATTGGATTTGGCTCTGCTGGTGATTTGATAAAAAAATTAGATTATTCAACCCCCTTTCGACATCCTTCTGCCGCATCGAGTATTAGAAAACGTTCCTGGGCGATACACGATGGCATTTTAGGCGAACCCTTTACCAATGTAACAATGTTTAAGCATGTTGGTAAATTAGCCGGAATTGATACTTCTTCAGGTTGTGCCTGGTAGAAAATCAAATTATGATGCCATATGATGCATAACATAATTGCCTTCATCATCACGCTGTGCGCTGCAATTCTCTGGTTGAGGATTATCAATTTTTTTGCTCATAAAAAGTGGATCAGCAGTGGTCTAAGCAGAAAAATCATCCATATTGGAACTGGACCAATATTCATTATTTGTTGGTTATTATTCGACAATCAAATTAATGCTCGTTTCTTAGCCGTTTTAATCCCGTTAGCCATAACACTACAATTCTTTATGGTAGGTGCTGGAATAATAAAAGATGAGAGTGCAGTAAAAGCAATGTCCCGCACAGGTGATCGAAAAGAGATATTACGTGGTCCCTTATATTATGGCATTATTTTTGTATGCCTTACTATCATTTTTTGGCATGATACTCCTATCGGCATTACTGCTCTGATGCTCATGTGTGGAGGTGATGGTATAGCTGATATCCTTGGCCGCCGATATGGTAAGATAAAAATACCTTGGAATCAACAAAAATCATGGGTCGGTTCGATTTGCATGTTCATAGGCGGATGGATTCTCACTGTTTTAATTTTTTGGATTTATTTACTTGCTAATAATTTTTCCGGAGTAATCTTGAATTATCTTTTCCCTATCTCAATCATTGCTCTTGGCTGCACGATTGTTGAATCTCTTCCGCTCAAAGATATCGATAATATTACCATTACGATTGCAGCGGTTATCCTTGGGTATTTATTTCTATAGGAGAATTGTTAGAAAATAAAAAAAAGAATTGACCCAACTAAATATACTTGATATTATAGACCTTAATTGTTGGTTATAATACAGTCTGGAGAAAATATTATATGCTCGAATCAAAAACCGAATCACCGACGATCTCATTAACCCCCGCTGCTATTCAAGCTGTAAAAGATTTATTACTAAAGAAAGATTTACCCAATCACGCTTTACGTATATTCATTTCTGGTGGAGGCTGTTCCGGGTATCAATATGGGATGGCTTTCGAGCGAAATATTCGTGCAGAAGATATCACTTTTGATTTAGATGGAATACAAGTAGTCGTTGACGAAGTTTCGATAAATTATCTTAATGGATCAATTGTCGATTATTTCGATACATCTGAAGGTACCGGTTTTAGAATTGAAAATCCCAATGCAATCAGACAATGCAATTGTGGAAATTCATATAATTCTCAAAATAAGGGTTGTCCCGGTTGTTAGTTACAACAATAAAAGAAAATTAATATTTTGATAACGTCGATTATCGACCACTTAAGTAAGAAATAACTGTCCCAAATAATCCTATCACGCCTAAACCGATGATGATCAAACCCATTGGTATTTTTCCCGTTCCGGTAGATTGCTGCTCGGCAGGAAATGTTGGGATGACTAACTCGGGTGGTGGTGTAAAAGTCGGTAATCGCGTGGCAGGAATTTCGATGATAAATTGGGCTGCCAGTGTCGGATCGATAGTTGGTGTGGTTTTAGGTGTGGGCGTTGGTGGTGGTTCGACCAAGGGGGGAGATCCCTCGAGCTTTACCAATGGTGAATAGACCCAGGCGATTCCGCCCTCTACTCCGGGATAAGCAATTTGTACCCAGTTACCTCCAACTGAACGGCCCAAGGCAGGAACGCGTTGCCCCGCAATCAATACCCCAATGATTGGATAATCCGTACTCGGTCCTGATCTAACATTGATTTGATCTTGATCTAATGTAACGATGGCAATAGCATTGCTTACCGTACTGGTGACAGTAGGAATAGCAACCGTTGGAATCTGCATATTATAATTTGCACTTACATTTTTAGCGAACAATTGTGCAATCATCATCACAAACAAAATTACCGTAAAAACGGCAATTGATTTCCTAATCAACATTATTCCTCCAAGATATAAATTGCATCAGTTATAATTCCATCATCCGATTATAATCTAACCCAAAACCCGAAAATGGTTCACTTGTAATAAAAAGTTAAAATAGAGGACCAAATGGATATTCGAATTTTTCATGGAAATTTATCTCCAGACGATGTTGCTCAAGATTTGATCAATAATTTCAATCGAAAACCGTATATTGCACGAAAATTTATCTCTGGTGAAAAATCGATTGTCCAAATCGTTACCGAGCCATTTCCTTCTTCAGGTGGACAAACTGCATTAACCGCCACGATATCTCCCGTAGAAGATGGTATATCGGTTCAAATCGGAAAGCAAGAATGGCTGGGTGTTGCCGCGAGTTTGGGGAAAACCGCTATTTCGGCAATACGTAATCCATTAAGTTTATTAGGCAGATTGGATGATTTAGCTCAAGATATCGAAAATTTACAACTTTCAGAAAAAGTATGGGGTGTTATTGAGGCATCTGCAAAAATGGCGGGGGCTACATTCGAACTTTCAGAGAAATTAAAACGCACCATCTGCAACTACTGCAATACACCTAATCCCTTAGGAGAATCAAATTGCATTGCTTGTGGAGCGCCGCTTGGAAGTGTCCAGCCGATTACCTGTAAAAATTGCGGATTTGTTGTAACAACTGCAGAAAATAAATGTCCAAACTGTGGCAGCGCCATTTAGATTGTATATTATTCCGAAAGTATGATTAAATTCGCTCATTTACCATCAAATATATAAATATTTTTTCAAA
>JAAZNS010000247.1 GCA_012798185.1 Chloroflexota bacterium
ATATTTTTCAAAGATATTAAATCTGCATGTTTGGTTCCTCTAATTACCGAAGGAAAAATATACGGCGTGATTTCTATTGGCGAAGCTCGAAAATGGGAACGGGCGCCTTTTACCAGGGATAAACTGGAATTGCTGCAAACCCTGGCTATTCAGGTAGCCATGGTTGTACAGGCTGCTCGTTTACACCAATCGATGCAGCGGAAAGCTGAACAACTAGAGGTATTGAATCAAGTTGCCAAAGCTGTTGGTTCTACTATTGAAATGAAATCGCTGGTCGAACAAATCTACCAACAAATCAGCCGCATCATACGAACCGATACATATTTTGTTGGTGTGTATTTACCGGAATTAAATGGTCTGGATATTCAAATCCTGATCGATCAGGGAGAACGCTATCCATCTCAAACTGTACCGGCAGATAAGGGTTTTGCTGGTTTGGTGATAAAGACAAAACAGCCATTATTGATAGAGGATCTTCCCGTTCAGAGGAAAACCCTGCCGGCTCAGGGCATGATTATCGGGCAGGAGAAACCCAGCGTATCATGGCTGGGTGTGCCGATGATTGCCGGAGGGGAATTAATGGGCGTGATTGCTGTCGCAAGTTATAAGGCATATGCCTTTAATGAACAGGATCAGGCTTTGCTGCTTAATGTGGCTAATCAGGCAGCGATTGCCGTGGATAATGCCAAGCATCATGCATCGGTTGAAGAACAGGCTCGCCGAGATTCTCTTACCGGTGTTTTCAACCATGGTTATTTCTTACAGCGGCTGGATGAAGAGATCGAGCAAGCCCGGGATAACGAAAAACCTCTTTCCTTAATCATGCTTGATATCGATTATTTTAAAGAATATAACGATCAACACGGACATGTCATCGGTGATGAAGTGCTGCGGTTAACTGTTGAGGCGATTAGAGCTCATATAAAAACGGTAGATATTGTGGGAAGGTGGGGTGGAGAGGAATTAGGTGTGATTTTAACCGGGGCAACGACCGATCAAGCCATGCAGGTTGCAGAAAGAATTAGAAAGACGCTAACACAAATGCCCCTTGTTGCCGATACAGGATTATCGCTTTCCAAACCTACAGTCAGTCAGGGGATAGCCAGCTATCCGGAGCATGCGATGACTTGTGCTCAATTGGTTATCAGCGCTGACCAGGCTTTATATCAAGCCAAAGAAGCAGGGCGGGATCAGGTACGGGTTGCACGAATTATGGTAAAACAATAAGGGCTGCTCGTCAAGAAGTCTATTACTCTTAGCGAAGCGAAGAGTCTTTTCGTAAAAAAAATTGATGTTTCACGCCGCTCAATATAATATTTTTGCCTTTATAGACAGCCCCCAATCTGAGGCGACGACGGGATTTGAACCCGTGATCAGGGTTTTGCAGACCCTTGCCTTCCCACTTGGCCACGTCGCCTGAATTTAAAACGACTGCTACAAACAGCCTTTTTTGCTATCTGCGGTCAGCCGTTTGCTAAAATAAGAGCGGGCAACGGGACTCGAACCCGTGACCTTCTCCTTGGCAAGGAGACGTTCTACCAACTGAACCATGCCCGCAAAACCGGCCTAACACCAGACCGAGAGTGCCGAGAGCCAGAATCGGACTGGCGACACCATGATTTTCAGTCATGTGCTCTACCAACTGAGCTATCTCGGCATGATGTTCTTTTTTAAAAGGGCGAACGTTATTTTACCATATGTGAAACGGTTGTCAAGAAAACCCTGCTTTAGGGCTCAAGCGGCGCACCGCAATAATGGCAGAATTGCGCTCCCTTAGCCGGGCGTTTTCCGCAACGCGGGCATCTGGAAATTTTTTTGGGGGAGGGCAGCGCTTTGATTTCCCGCTTTTTCCCCTTGGGTTTGGGCAGCCGTTTCAATAAGCCGTCTGCCAGGTTTTTCCCGCGGGCAAAAGCCTGGATGTATAGTTCCTGCATTTGCCTGCGGGAGATGTGCCGTCCGGTGAGATACCATTGCAGCACCACATGCCCGACCACATAAGTGCCGGCATAGGAGACGGCTACTTTAGGAACAATCCCCCAAGCTGGGATCAGCCCAACCAATTGGCGGGCAATCTGGCGCCAGATAAAACCTCCACCAAGCACACCGCTGAATTCTTTAATATAATCCTGCCAGTTGTAAGAGAAGCCTAATACCAGACCCAGTTTGTACACCAGAAAAGCCTGTGCCTTGGTTAAAATAAACATATCTGCCACGTTGAGAGGTACATCCAAAACCGGAACCACCTCGGCAAGACCAGTGCTGACCGCGTAGGCTGCGTTTGATAAACAGGTATCATTTATCAGCTGATTGGCAATCGGGATACGAAATAACGGAAAATAGCGCCCGAGTGACAATAATTGATCGGGAATTACCTCGATAACCAGCGGGCAGAATTCCTGGGTGATGAAATTTAAATCCATTACACTGCCGGTTAGAACATATCGTTTTCCCAAGGTACCCCATTGGTCTAACATTAAACTTGAATTATCTGGCAGCGGTTCGGCGGCAGCAGGCTTACAGTTGATCACCACCAGCATTCTCTTGCCAGCATCCAGCCAGCGCCGAGCCAGGTGAATTTCAGGGATAATATCGGTCTGGTTGGAATCTGCCAACAGAATGATCAAATCGGCATTGCTGCCTTTTTGATAAGCTTCATCCGCATTTTTGATATCCAGGATGAGGAGGGGGGTCACACTGGCGACATTGAGTCTGGCAGGGTCGCGGCGCATTTGATCTGCCAGAGTGTGCCTGCCGCTGCCTTCTCTGCCCGCCAATGCAATTCGAATCCCCCTTTGAGCTTCGGCTCGAAAAGGTTTCAAGTCCATCTCTTTGATATTTTTCCAAATGTTTGTTAATTCGCGGAAGCTGCTCATGTTTTTTTATTTTACTCTACTCCAGGTCTGGTTAAGAGATAATTAGACCTTTTTAAGGATACCATTCATAGTCCCTGGTTCGTGCTATACTTTGGGAATTGTATTGAAAAATATATCCTATTGAACGTTTTAAGTATTGAAGCGGTCAAACTCAGGAGAATTGAAATGTTGAAAAATCGAAATCTATCCAGCTTGATGCGTCCACCCCAAAGCCACCGCCGGGGAGTGTTCAGCAGGCAAGGATTATTACTTATAATGCTTGTGGTGATTGCCCTGACCGGTGTTGTCGTCACCGTAGCGCAGAGCGCTTCACTCAAACCTGAGGCGGCTGATACAGAGAGCAGCGGCATGGATATTTGGGTAATCCAAAGAGCGGATTACACCCGATCGTTTTGGAATATGAGCGATCGTTCCATGGCTAAGGACAGCTCAAACCGCATGCACGTGGCTTACGGCGGCGAACATCTGTATCACGCCTATTTCGACGGAAGCTCCTGGCAAACCGAGATGGTGGACAGCAATTCTTACGTTGGACAATATGCCTCGATCGCGATATATAACAATAATATCCATATCAGCTATTACGATGCGAATCACGGTTTTTTGAAATATGCTCGTAAGATTGGCGCTGGCGGTTGGGATGTATTCACGGTGGATATGCCCACGACTTTAGCCGAGATGGGTGAAGAGACACCGGTAATTCTAAATGAAGATGACCTGCCCAAGTCAAAACCCTGGGTGAGTACCCAACTGTTTGAAGATTCGGGGAATTCTTTGAATATTCCCAGCGCGCCGGGCAATGGCGGTGTGTGAATGTATTCCTCGATCGCGGTGGATTCCTACGGCAACCCTCATATTGCCTATTACGATACCGTAACTCAAAAATTGAAATATGCTTCCTATACCGGTGTTGACTGGACCATTGAATATGTCCGGCAAACGAGCACCAGCTATGACGAAGGCAAATATGTATCTCTTGCCTTCGATCGTTTGAACCGCCCCCACCTGAGTTTTCTGGAAGATGACCATGATAATCTCCGCTATGCTTATAAAGAAGGCAATAACTGGCGTTTTGCTTACCCTGATGAAGCCGGCAATGTGGGAGGGTATACTTCGATCCTGGTTGATAATGATTTGAATGTTCATATCAGTTACTGCCAGGGTCCTCTCACCAACAATATTTGCAAGGCATTGAAATATGTCACAGCAAAGATCAAGGACAGCAAACCAGAAACCTGGACATGGAATAAAGATACCGTTGATTCTGGCACATTAACCGGCACCTATTCTTCGATTGCTAAGAGCGGAAAACGAGTTTACATCAGCTACCTGGATGGAAATAATTTGCGGTTAAAGGTTGCGACTCTATATTCCGGCGAATGGTCGACACAAACTTTCGATTCGTCCGATTACGATGGTTATTACACCTCGATCGCCATCGACAGCGACGGACGCTTCCGCGTTGCTTATATGGATCTGGGTACCGGTGTTTACAGGGAATTGTATTACAACACGACACAAAAGAAATGGCTTACCCATGAAATCGATTATCAAAGCGATGTGGGCGAATCGACAGCCATGACATTGGACAGCGCTGATAGAGCGCATATCAGCTATATGAATGAAACCAGCGACGACCTCAAATATGCCACTAATTCCAGCGGTGCGTGGGTCACCGGTGTTATTTCCAGTACCGGTGATGTGGGTATATATTCCTCGATTGCTGTGGATGCCGGGGATGTACCCCATGTGGCATATTATGATATCGGCGCTGGCGATTTGGAATACGCCACATTATCCGGTGGAAACTGGGTGCATACCACAGTCGACCGCACCAAGAATAAAAACATGGGTTTGTACCCAGATATTGTCATTTCACCTGCCAATAACCTGCCTTATATCAGCTATTACAACGCCACCGATAAGGATTTAATGCTTGCCAATTTCGATGGCAGCCAATGGTATACTCAGACCGTTGATAGCCTTGTCGATGTGGGTAAATTCACTTCGATCGATATGGATGCCGCAGGACATATCTATATCAGTTACTACGACGAGAAGTATTACGACGGCGAAACACGCCGATTGAAATTCGCTTATTACACGGGGTTTAGCTGGATGATCAGCACAGTCGATTGGTCTACCGGAGTAGGGTTGTATTCCTCGATCGATGTGGACAATTTAGGGCAGGTACATATTGCCTATTATGACGAAACCAACAAAGCCCTCAAATATGCTCTTGGCGTACTAGTTGGTCCCAATTGGACCTGGACAATCGAAACAGTGGATGATCAGCCCGGCGATGATTACAATGTTGGCAAATATTGCTCGGTTGGCGCTAACAGCGTCGGCGTTCTATATATCAGTTACTACGATGCGTGGAATGGCGATCTAAAAATGGCTTATAAACCAGGCTTGAATTGGATCTTGAAGACTGTAGATTCAGTAGGCGATGTAGGCTGGTTTACTTCCCTGGATATAGACAGCACGGATTATCCGCACATCAGTTACTACGACAACTCATTCGGCGATTTGAAATATGCTTACCTGATCGACCCGCCGGCGATGCAGCTGTTTTTGCCGTTTGCAACCAGGCACTAACCAGAAATATATTAGTTGGAAGAGCAATCGGGCACCAAAAATAAGACAAGAAGGAGCTGTCTTAAAAGTCGATTTTGTCATGTTGAGCGAAGCGAATCATCCCTTTCTGAAAAGACTCTTCGCTTCGCTCAGGGTGGCAGCTTAATTTTAGGACAGCCCCTGGTTATCTCTACTTTTCCATTCGATCATTTTTCCTTAATCGTGAATATTCCCCCAGCGCTGGTGCCCTGGATTTCCGGAAAATAGAATTCCCAGGCATGCGCCGGCAGAGTTCGGAATTCACCCAGCTGAAGAGCCACCAGGGTGTAAGTCACTTCGTATGAACCTGCCGGCAGGTAATCCACCGCCCAGGCGATGTGGTCATCGTAAATCATCGGGTTGGAAAAATACCACCATCCCCAGCCTTTCTCATAGGTTTCGCGGAGAGTGCTCGATTCACTTTCTGCGGCACTGCCCAGCTGGCTGGTTTTCAGGCTGGTATCCAGTATTTCTGCACCTGCGGGAATATAATCTTCCAGCATCAGGTAGAAAGCATCGTTGGGCAGGGTTAAAGTGAGGTGAACGATGATTTTTTCACCCGTTTTTGATTCCTTGATGTTCCCACAATCATGCCGGGTGCACTTTGTGCTCGAAAGATGATAAGTGCGCTCCAGGCTGATGCCCTGATTCAACGCAGCTGCATTTTCAGCGGGCAGGAATACATTCAGGTCTGTCCGGTAATACAGGTTGCCTAAACCAGAAGAACGCCGGATAACCAATGCGTTGGGATCGCTTATATATAAATCCTCCAGCGGTATTTTTCCAATTACAGGAGAAAACCAGTTTTGTTCTTTGGTTTCACCACTTGCGAGCGGGGCACCGTTGATTAACGCAGCAAACGCAAAATCACCACGCAGATCTCCGGTTTTCCGCATAACCTGGTTTAGTGCCATAATTGTCCAGGCAGTGCTGAAGGTCGAAGCCCATGCCCCGTTGTTTAAGCGGTGTGCAGTCAGATAACGGGCTGTCTCGCTTACCAAAGGCGATTTAGGCGCAGCATCTGCCAGGGCATATAATACAATGGCACTGGTAGTGATTGTGGACTGCATGTTATTTCCGCCGTTATGAGTCTGTTCCCAATGAGCGCCGGTTGCCGAGCGGATAGCCGTTGCTGCCAGGTCGGAAATAATGGTCTCTGCCTGGGAACTACCCGGAGAAAGCTTTTCTAGCGCCAGCGCTAAGTAAGCCTTTGCCCATGCATCTAAGTTATCCCTTACGGCGTATAATTCCTGGACCCCGCTCAGACTGCCGGCACCAGCAAGGGATAATGCATAGTGCTGAAATGCCAGCCGGTCTAGCTGCCATGCATCACTCAACATATATGGTGCTGTGAGGGTTGCCAGCAGATATTCAGTTCCTTTTTGCAGAATGCCCTGATCGATTGAAAAACCTGCCTCTTGAGCACGCAGCAAACCGATCAGGACATACGAGGTAATGTAGGGGTCACTTTCATAGTTGCCCTGCCACCATGCCCAGCCGCCATCCTCATTTTGCCTGGCGGAAAGTAAGCTTATGCCCTTCTTGAGGGTGCGTTCCAGCCGGGTTTCTAATTCAGGTGAATCCAATCCCATTTCCTGGAAAACCAGGTAAGTTTCCAGGTTGGGCAGAAAACGCGAAACAGTTTGTTCGGTGCATTCATATGGGTAGAGTTCCAAAACATCCAACGCACTGCCAATCACCC
>JAAZNS010000248.1 GCA_012798185.1 Chloroflexota bacterium
AAAACAAAAACCGGAAACCTTCCATCGCAGTGGAACGCCGCCGCCCAGGCAGCGGGGTTCCATCGGGTCAACGCGAACGTGCTGAAGCACCGCATCGTGAACGCGAGCGGGGTGAAACAACCGGAGGTGGTTATTCCGGAGGCGGTTCAGCAGGCGGGCATGTATTTACCGGGGGAGGAAAATCATTCCGGTCGCCTTTGGGCATCGGGATAATCGTCTTACTGTTTATCTGCGTGTTGATTTATCAATTTATAAAAGGTGGCTCAAACATCAATACTGGGGATGTTGAATATCAAGCTGAGGCAACGCTTCCTGCAGTCGCCCAGGCGGTAAAACCCACCGCTACCCGACGACCAACTTTACCGCCTGCCGCGCCTGGCAGTGAAGCCAAATGGACGGTAATGATCTATCAAGACGCTGATGATAAAGTGCTTGAACAGGATATCTTTGTCGACTTGAATGAAGCAGAGCGGATCGGCTCGAACGCGAATTTGAATATCGTTGCCCAATTGGATCGTTACCAGGCAGGTTATTCCGGCGATGGCAACTGGACCGGCAGCCGGCGTTATTTTGTCCGTGCCGATGATGATCTGAATGCCATTGGTTCTGATCTAGTAGAAGACCTGGGTGAAGTAAATATGGCTAGCGGGGATACTCTAGTCGATTTTGCCGGCTGGGCAATTCAGAATTATCCTGCCGATAAATATGTGTTAATCTTGAGTGATCATGGTATGGGTTGGCCGGGCGGCTGGAGTGACGATACTGCCACCCGGCAAAGCGGGGATACACCTTTGGAAAACGCATTGGGAGATAATATTTACTTAAATGAATTGGATCAAGCATTAGCTAAGATTATCTCTGAAAACAAACTCGATAAATTCGAATTGATCGGCATGGATGCCTGTCTGATGGGTCATATCGAAGTGATGGATGCTTTAGCGCCGTATGCGAAATATGCTGTCCTTTCCCAGGAAATCGAGCCCTCATTGGGATGGGCATATACAGCCTTTTTAAATGAGCTAGCCAATCGTCCTGATATCGATGGCGGGCAATTGGGGGAATTAATCGTGGAAAGTTATATTGTAGAGGATCAGCGGATTGTCGATGATGAGGCTCGGGCGAATCTGGTTGGACGTAATAATCCGATGGGTTCATTGTTTGGCACTTCCATGCTGCCTTCTGCCGCGCAGGTTGCCAATCAGATGAGCCAAAATATCACTCTGACCAGCCTGGATTTGTCTGCGGTACGCGAATTGATCGATAGTCTCAACAACCTGGCGGTTATCTTGCAGGGGGTTGACCAGCGCAATGTCGCTCAAGCCCGTGATTATGCTCAATCGTTCACCAATATTTTTGGTAAGAGTGTGCCGCCATCCTATATCGACCTGGGCAATTTTGCTGAGCTGGTGGCAAAAATGAGCGGTAAACGCGATGTTGCCGAAGCTGCCGCTGCTTTGCAATCGGCAATTGACCGGGCGGTAATCGCTGAAAAGCACGGTCCGCGTATTTCGGGTGCTACCGGGGTCTCGATATACTTCCCTAATTCAACACTATATAAAAACCCAGCAACAGGACCGGTTTCTTATACAGCGATTGCCAACCGCTTTGCTTCAGAATCGTTATGGGATGATTTTCTCACTTATCATTATACAGGCGAGCCCTTCGATGCCAGATCGGGCAGCGTAGCAGTTCCGGAGCAAAGCGCTGTGCGAGCCCCAGCTGCCGGTGGCATTAAGGTTTCCGCCATTACCGCTTCCGCATCGTCGATTTCCATTGGCGAAGAGGTGCGCCTCAGTGTGGATATCGAAGGGAAGAATATCGGTTACGTGAAGTTATTGGCGGGTTACCTCGATCAAAATGCCAATTCCATTTATTTGGCGGACAGTGATTATCTTGCCAGCCCTGATACGCGCGAAGCGGGCGGTATTTATTACCCCGATTGGGGCACCGAATCATTTAATCTGGTGTTCAAGTGGGAACCGATTGTATATGCCATCGACGACGGCGTCTCCCTTCACCCCGCTTTATTTTCTCCGGAAAGCTATGGCAAATCCAGCGCAGAAGCTGTGTATTCGGTAGAAGGGATTTACACTTTTTCTGATTCGGGAGATCAACAAAATGCACGGTTATTCTTTGTGAATGGCGTGCTGCAAGATGTATATGGCTTTTCTGGTGAAGCAACAGCCGGATCGCCGCGCCAGATCATCCCTCAGCCTGGCGACACCTTCACCATTCTGGATACTTGGATGGATTTGGATACAAAAGGAAATGTGACCCAAACCGTTCACCAGGCAAGCGAAACCCTGACCTTTTCCGATCGGATGTTCACCTGGGAAGTGATGGACGCTGCTGCCGGACAATATGTGGTCGGTTTCATTGTCGAAGATCTGGATGGAAATTCGCAGGTTGCCATTACGCCCATTACCGTAAGGTGACATAGACCAATTCCTCCCGCTACAACCAGTCTACGCGAATCTAACTGCGAGATGGCACATACAGCAGTCTTTATATGTCCGCTGTTAAAATTCCACCGATTGTTTCATAAATATTCGCAATGGTCGATATATGAAAATCGTTAACTATTTCCTAATCATTTTTCTTGATATCTTTGTATAATATTTATATTCGTTACAGCTTCATGCAGACGGTTCGTTTTCGAAAGGGAAATCCGAAAATTTGGGCAGCAGCGAATGAGGTTTTGTGTCATCAATGATGATCTTGCCCAATCAGCCCCGCCCGCCATCTTTTATGGTGCACGATTAGAATTTACAGGCGGGATGTCAATTGACCTTCGATGACATGCCGTAAGGCAGCGGAGCCAGGGAGGTCATACCTGTTTATCGTATAGGAGGAATATTATGGAGCTTAGCGAACCCAAACAAATTACTTTTTGGATTGCTGTAATCATTGCTGTCCTTGGCGTTCTTGCCCAGCTGATAACCATCCCGGTGCTTTCGGGGATTGCATTTTGGCTGGTGGTGATCGCCTTCATCATTCTGATGTTAGGCAACTTACTAAAAGGATTTTAATTAATTATTAATGGGGATCAAGCTGGTGATGGCAGTCGGCTCCGTGCCTAAGCCGGCTTATCCCACATTATCAATTTTTCTCAGCCAGAGGGGGTGAGAAGATGATTACAAATCACGTTTTTTATCATTCAATTATCTACTTGGAAAATCCGGTCTTTACCAGAGCTGCTTATTTGCGGGAGAGATCATTATGTCTTATACAGCTTATAGCATCCATTATGGAAAGACGCTGCCCGCTGATTCTTAGTTCTGTTCCCATTGCGGGGCTGATCAAACAGGTGGAGCACTTAAGAGTGTTGCCTCCAAGAAGAAATCATTATCGGGAGTACGGTGCTGGTAAGGATTTGTATCTTTTCTTATGGTGTATTCAAAAAATGTATCATGATTGTTTCATGAATATTCGCCAGGCAGTTTTCAACAATACAGCTATCGTTGCCGAAATTTATAATTGGTATCTCGAAAACGCCATTATTTCGTTCGGGGTAGCGGCGGTCAGCGTCGAAGAGATGACAGCTAGGATTCAGGGAACACTTTATTAGCAATTGATCAAATCCACCAAAAGTCATGGCGTTCGGGAAATGGTTGGCATTATTGCTTTGCCAAATCCTGCAAGTGTTGCATTGCATGAAAAGCTGGGTTTTAAACGGGTAGGGGTCAATAAAGGGGCAAGTTACAAATTCGGGCATTATATCGATGTGGGAATGTGGCAGTTGGCGTTATAGTTTTATACTAACATTTTGCTAAGAAGGGAGGACAGAATGGATCAACGATTTGATTATGAAGAGAGAATCTCCTCCTCTAAACCCGAGGCGCTTTTCATTGGGCTTTTTAATGTCGTTCATCTGGCAGATGATGGTATCGGGCTGGTCTGGGATCGCAATTTTTTTGCTTTTTCTTTTCTGTTCGATCAAAATCCAAGCAATCCGCCGTGATAAAATGCCTTTGTTACGCATCGACGGTGCAGGCATCCCATTTTACGTTACAGGGTACAATTGAAAAAAAGGAGAAGATCTCATGCCAGCAGATATCTACCAAAAATTAGCCCGCCGGCTAGATGAAACCCCTAATGGTTTCTCACCGACCGCCAGCGGCGTGGAGCTGCGCCTTCTGGCAAAAATCTTCACGCCTGCTGAAGCTCAACTCGCCTGTGTGATGTCCATGCATGCCGAATCCTCTGCAGAAATTGCCCTGCGCGCTGGGGTGGATGCCAGGGAAGCCCACCGCACCCTGAAAGGTATGGCATCCAAAGGGCTGGTGCGTTTCAAAAAAGGGGAGGGAGAGCTGCTCTTTGCGCTGATGCCGTTTGTGGTTGGTTTCTATGAGGCGCAATTGCCTCGCATGGATGAAGAATTGGCACGCCTTTTTGAACAGTATTTTCTTGAATCTAGAGGCGGGATTGCCCAGGTCGAGCCCGGTGTCCACCGCATAATTCCTGTTCAGGAAGCCATCCCTCACGAAATCATGATCTTCCCTTATGAGCAAGCCAGCCAGATGTTGAAATCTGCCAAAGCCTGGGGGGTGCGCAGGTGTATCTGCCGGGTGCAGCGGCAGTTGATTAGCAAGGGCTGCAAGTATCCCGTAGAATCCTGCCTGGTTTTTGCCCCGGTTGTAGGCGCATTCGATTACAGCCAGGAGGAACGCGCCATCTCTCTGGAAGAAGCGCTAAAAATTCTGCATGAAACCGAAGTGCTTGGTTTAGTGCATTCGACCGGTAATTATATCGATGGTATCGATTATATTTGCAATTGCTGTCCCTGCTGCTGCGGGGTAATGCGGGCAGTGACTGAGTTTGGCATACTAACCGCGGTTGCTCATTCAGATTTCTACGCAGTAGTCGATCAGGATTTATGCCTTGGCTGCGGCGATTGTACGACCCGCTGCCATTTTGGCGCATTGTCGCTTATTGATGGGAAGGCGGTGGTCAATTATGCCAAATGCATGGGCTGCGGGTTGTGCGCCTCCGCCTGCATGGTCGATGGGATTCACCTGAATCGCCGCCCGGCGGGAGAGACTGAGCCAGTTCCGCAAAACATCAAGGCGTGGGGGATGCAGAGGTTGGAAAGGCGAGGCAGTCGAAGGTAAGAGGATGTTTTATAACCTTATTGGACCCACCGTCAGACTGGCGGCAATTTTGGGAATTTTGCTGGGGCATGTGGCAGTGCGGGAAATCGAGCACTGGGATCGCGCTTGTGGTGATGACGGGTTTCATTTAAAAAGCTTGGGGGCAGCAGGAGCCGGCGTGAGGGCGCATCCGTGGTGTGGGGGTCAACCGAATTCAAGCACCAGGTTGTACGCGCTGAATTGGGTTAGTTTCCATATTGTCATAAAAAGCTGAGACCGCCCTTTGCCGCCACGATTAAAAAATGGAAAGCACCACATCTATAGTGGTAAACCGTAAACTGCTAACTTAAAGCTGACAGCTTATAGCTATTTATTTATTTCTACTACCAGCGCTGGATGATCGGAGGCAGGGGAGGCGATATATTGCGCCGATCGAACAGCCACCTCGGGTGAGACGAAAATATGGTCTATTAAATGTTCTGCCTCCAGAGTATCTGGCAGCGGAGAGCCAGCCAGCACCCAGGCGTCGGCAAATAGCTGCGTGGTAAGCAGGTACTGTTCCGTGGCGGGTTCAAAGTTGAAATCGCCCATGGCGATCACATTTTGTTTACCCTGCAGCTGTTGTAAAACATTCTCTTGCTGGATGATCGGTCCATCGTTTCCCAAGTGGGTAACTAAAATCCAATATTTTTTATTGTTGACCGTGATGCTTGCCTCGATGGAAGCGGTTTGCTCCCCAGCACTGTACATAAAAAATGTGCGCGGGTTTTCGATCGGATAGCGGGAAAGCAGAGCGATGCCAAAAGTGCCGGTCACGGTGCGCGGTCCATAATAGCTGTACATACCAAGTCCATGGCTGATGGTGCGTACAAGATCGGCATTACCCCCCGAAAAGCGCGCTGTATCCGATTCCTGCAGCCCCACGATATCCGGATTTTGACTGCGGATCAATTCGAGCTGTTCCTCATAACTGCGCTCACCTGATACCGAATATCCTTGCTGAAGGTTATATGTGAGCACGGTGAAGGTTTGTTTGTGCTCATTGATATTAGGTGTGGGTTCGGAATACGTAACATAAATCACCGGGATGGCAAGGATTGTAAATATGAGAGGAGTGAGCATTGGAGAATATTTCCTGGATTGAATTGTTGCCGGTTTACTTTTTGCAGCAAAGAGTGGGAGGCTCATCCCCAAACCGGCAACCAAAAAAACAAACCAGAACCGATCACGCATCAACGGACCGACCACCGGAATGTAATCGTAGACAGTCGTGAATACCTGCATCAGCATAATGGCTAAAAAGAACAGCACGCCCAGCAGGAATCCATAACCAAGCGTACGGGGGGCGGGGTTTTCTCTGCCTAATTCCTGCCAGAATAAAATAAAGTTATGAATAATGACCGGACATAACGCGATCATCACCAGAAGAGGGATGTGCTGCCAGAAATGGATTTCGGTTTGATAGATGGGGTAGGCGGTGCTTTCGGCAGGAAATTCAACTTGATAGATCAGGATGGCGATGACGCCGCTCAAAATGAACATCCCATTCCATAGCCAGACCCAAATCCGGGGCAGCCGGTTAATCATACCGCTCGAAAGTAATCCGTAGTACACCGCCAGGGATATCGCAAGCAAAGTCACGATGATCCGATAGTCTAACTCCGACCAGCGCGATAGGACTGTCGGGCTCATTAAGGCAAAATATATCATCGACAAACAACCGGTAATTCCAATACAAAGCCATACCGCTTTTGTTGATACTTGTTCGGAAGGAGAAAGCTCGGGTTTTTGCGTATCTTTTTCTTGCCAAATACCGATGATCGCTGCAAACAAGGCAATGAACAACACCCAGCTGATCCATGGCTGGATCAGCGAAATATCGCTTCCTTCACCCAATGAACGTAATAAGATAACCATTGCCAGTGCGAATAGAAGCCCCAAGCCGATATCATTCACTTGCAAATCGTCTCCTGGGCGGAAGAGGATATCGAACAATAATGGGATCAACAGAAACAAGCAGCCTACACCAAATCCGCTGATTAACATTTTCCCGGTGGGATTGAGCACAACTTCCATGGCGCGGGCAGCAGCTGTCAATACTGCCAGTACATAGATTCCCTGTGAGGGTGATTTTTGGGGGAATACGATGAGTAATATCGGAGAAAAGAAGAAAAGGATGCTTACAATTTGCGGAGGTATATCTGTTCCCAATAAACCAAAAGTGTAAATGGATTCTATGAAATCTGGTGTTAGCTGAAAGAATAAGATAAATAACAGGGTGGAAAAAAAGGTGAATTTCCACGAGTTGCGGGAAGTTGATTCGGATATCATCTTGCGTCCTCCCTGGATAATTGATAAATTGACACTGTTTTAATTATTAATATAATGTATTACTGGTAACTGCTTTGGCTGCGGCAAAGATGCCTCGAAATACCTCAAAATTGAAAACTCACCTAAGCTGGCTGAGAAGTTATTATTGATGAAATCAATTCTTCTATTTTAGCAGGGAAATTCAAAAAATGCATCATGTCTCTAATGCATTTCAAAAACAGCGTTTTTTTCAGGTACTCCATTTTGGTGATCAATGTCCTTGGCGTTTGTGGGTGGTCGAACAGGCAAAACGGGCTGCTGCTGAATCGGGCGGCATTTGGGAGGCGCTTGATATATCCAGCCGCCCCGAGCTAGCAGCCCGCCATGGAATTTTCTTTCCTACAGTAACTGTAATCGATAATGAAATCCGCATCCCTTCACCCACTCCTGCCAGCCGGCTGTTGCAAATCATTGATGATCAAAAACCAAACGCTCCGTTTGATGAAAAACCACAAGCGGATGAAGGGCGGGCAGAAAAAGTTATCCCCTTAACAGCTGATAACATAAGCGATACCTGCCGCTTATGTATCCCGCCTAGTGAATCTGGCGGCTGCCAGGCAAAACAAGCCTGGGCGCGCAGCATAAGTCCGAAAATACCGGATGGATTTTTAGGTTTTGCCGCCTGTCAGGGCGAAGAGATAGTAGGTGCTGTGGAATATTTGCCCTCATTGCTTATTCCTTATCCTATACCTGAAAAGAGTCCATCGATTGCTTTTATCACCTGTATCTATTCACAGGAGGACAAAGGGGATGTGCTGGATTACCGCAGCCAGGCGTTGGCATATTTGCTTGGTTACCTCCCAACCCGGGGATTTTGCTTTGTTCAAGTCGTTGCAGGTTTGCATACAGCCTATCCGAATGGACCTAAGCAATTTTTTACTGACCGGGGATTTGAAGAAATAAACACGCTTGGAACATTTATCCTAGGGGAAAGTGAGGAAACGCTTGTGTTGATGGAAAAAAGCGTGTAGTATAAAGCAGTTTATAGCCTTAAGTTCACCGCTTTTTCTCTTTTTACTTCGAGGCTCCCGGGTTTCCCTAAATAAAAAATTGCTTCATTTGGACACGCCCGCACACATTTTTTACATCCCTTGCATGCCTCTGCATGTTCGATTTTTACATGGTGATGACCGAAAAAATCAATTTTCCCCAGTACGCCATTGGGGCAGATTTCCACGCATTTCCAGCAAGCCTCGCATAGCCGTGTGTTTATCTCGATATATTTTGTTATCATATGGCGGCGGTTTTTCAAGGCTGTCCTCCGATCAATCGTTTGAATTGTGCCTTAATCCATGCCCAATGTAGAAAGAGATGATAGGCAACCACCAAACACATAGCAATTCCTGCTATGCCGTGCAGGGCATGAAACATGAAGCGGATATGCAACATAAACGGAGGAATTATGGTCTCAAACAGTTTTGATAAAGTCACGATAATAAACAAAGAAAACAAGATCACATCGATCGTTAGTTGAGTCCTGGGTTTTATGGGTGATTTTTGAACGCTCAATTTTTCTTGCCTTCCTTAGCAAATCTTGCTTCTCATTTCAAGAACTTTCCAGCTCGCCCTTTAGAGTGCCATATAAAAAGATATTTGATATCTGATAAAACAATTCAGCGTCATTCAAGGCAAGGGTTTTAAAACGGGGATTATCAAAGAAATTAATGATCAGCTCCTCAAAAACAGCCCGAGCGATTTCTTTATTCAGTCCTTCTCTAAATAAATTTTTACGTTCGGCGCTTTCGGAAAATCGGTTGAAGATTCCGTTTAAAGTCGATTGGCGCACTTCCTGAATTTTGTCGTAAGTATGCGGATAAATTCGTTTCAATTCATCCGCCCGGGCAATGGCATTGCCTGGGGGAAGCGTTTGCAGATTATTCCCGATAATATTTAACACGCTTTGAAGAGGAAGAGATGGCTGATGTTCAAATTGTTTTAATCCATTCTGGAAAATTTCTTCTACACTTAAAAAAGCAGCCAAGACCAGGGCTTCTTTATCTTCAAAATATCGATATACGGTGATTCGGCTGACTCCGGCATGATAAGCCACTTCGTTCAGACTGGTTTTCCCGATGCCTTGTTCCATGAACAGGGTTAATGCCGAGCGGATAATTTTATCCCTGGTTTTTTCTTCGTTTTTAAACATGTTACAATAATAACATATAATGTAACATATATAAACTTATATTTAAATTATTGTAACTTTCCTGTCATTTCCTGAGCTGCTACCCCCAAAAAATAGCTGCGTAAAGTATAAAAAGTTGATCGATGTACCCTGGTTATTAATTTTTTGATTGATAAAAAGGTTGTACGCCCAAAAATGGTATGAATACGGTAAAATGAGTGAGTATTTGGCTTCAAAACGCATTCCATCAGCGTCCAGTATTACCCCTGGCATCATGAAATAATTGGTGCTTGGGATGATGGTTTGGATCTTGTCAATAATGAAAGAACAGCACCTCCAATACCGTAGAAGGAAAAAATGTTGGCGGAGAGCAAACAATTTCCATGGAGCCAAATGAGTTATAGAATTACCCGAATGCCTGGTATTTGTCCGAATTTCCAGGGCTATGATGAAAGGAGAGGTAACAATGGATTTCGAAGGATATTGCGTCAAATGTCGTCAAAAACGTGCAATCAAACAGGGTAAAGTTGAAAAAACAGCTAAAGGTCGCGCCATGGTAAAGGGCGCCTGCCCGGTTTGCGGCACCACCGTCACTCGTTTTCTCTCAAAGAAGGAAGCTGGCAAATAGGTTGATTTCCCCTCGATATTTTCCGGTTTCCTGGTGATAGAAAAATTGTAACTGCCCAGCTAGCTAGGGTGAATTCACGAATTAAATCTCAAATTCGGGACTTATCGACCATAGCTTGAGCAGTTACGATAAATAATTTATGCTGTAAAAACTGGGGATGGGTCGGACGCGCCCGTCCCCTCTTTTTTTATTGGTACCCCATATATTTAAAGCAGGGTAAAATATCAGCCAGTTATACCCAATTTGTAGGAGAAAATTATGTTGCTTTGGCGTATCTTTGTGCTTTTCACCCGCGTGGCAATCTTTTCGTGGGGAGGCGGGCCGGCTTCCCTGGCGTTAATGCAGCGGGAGACCACTTCCGCAATGTGGTTGCCTCCCGATTCAACGGAACCGGTTCCCTGGGTGACCAGCGATGAATTTGCCGACGCGGTTGCAGTAGGCAATGCGCTGCCTGGGCCAATCGCTCCACAGGTTTCTGCGTTTGTTGGTTATAAGTTAGCCGGTTTTTGGGGTGCGGTGGCAGCAGCCGCAGGTACGGTCCTGCCGACCACGCTGTTAATGCTGGTGATGATTGTTTTCTTTTTCGGAATCAAAGACAGCCCAACCATGCAATCCATGCTTAAAGCAGTACGTCCTGTGGTGGTGGGATTGCTGCTCTGGACAGCGTATGATATGGCTTCTTCGGTTTATGGCGCACGCAAAGCGGGCTGGGCTTCTGGACTTGCCCACAGTTGGGATTCGTTGCTGATTTCACTCGTAGCATTCGGCCTGCTCGTATTCACCAAGATAAATCCTGCCCTGATCATTTTTGGAGCAGCCTTGCTGGGGTTAGTGGTTTATCGATAAAAAAATATTTTTCCATAAATAACCAATGAAAAACTACCAACACTGGAACACGCCATCCTCTGATGTTTTGGATCAGGCGCTTGAAAAAATCACCGCTCAGTACCCATATGCCGGGCTCGCGATTGGTGTGGTTGACCAGGAAAAAATCATTTACACGCAAAGCTTCGGATACCAAAATCTTGACACAAAAATACCGATATCACCGGTTTCATTATTTTCCATCGCTTCGATATCCAAAACGTTTGTCGCTGCTGCAATCATGCAACTGGTGGAGCAGGGGAAACTATCCTTGGATACCAAGCTCAAATCGGTGCTGCCCTATTTTCATATGGCTGACCCCCGGTATCTGCAGATCACAATAGAACAAATGCTCAGCCATACCTCGGGTATACCCGATATTCTGGATTACACCTGGGATCCGCCCGAATATGATGACGGAGCGCTGGCGCGTTATGTGCGCAGTATGGGTAAAGAAAAACTGGTCTTTGCTCCTGGTGAAAAATTTGTCTATAGCAATACTGCCTATGATATTTTAGGGCAGGTCATTGCCGAGATGTCCGGTCAGCTTTTTGAAGATTACATTGCTGCACATATCCTTCACCCATTGGGCATGAAAGACAGCACTTTTCTTTATTCAAACGCCTCACCCGAATTACTCTCATCCCCTTATCTTAGTCTACCCAATATCGAAGCCAGTCCTTTATATCCTTATACACGCGCCCATGCCCCCTGTGGGTCGCTGCATACCAATGTAATCGATTTATCCGCGTGGGCAATCGCTAACCTGAATAAAGGTCGATATGGCAAAATTCAAATCTTATCTCCACTTAGCCATGCTTTGCTCTGGCAGCCTCGCATTGCATATGACGAAGAGAATCCTGATGAGTTTGTCGGGTTATGCTGGTTCATCGCCAGGTATAGGGATGAACAGAGAGTCAGCCATTCGGGCGGTGATCTTGGTTTTAATACGTTATTGACACTGCTTCCTGAAAGATCAATAGGTGTAGTGGTACTAGCGAATACTTACCCCGCACCAACGCAGGCAATTACCGAAGTTATTTTAGATACTTTCCTGGGCTTCGAACCGCGTTACCCTAAACCGCCCATTATTCAGGTGCTAAGTCCTGTTTTAAAAGATAAAGGTTTGGAAGCTGCTATAGAAATTTACCGCCAGATAAAGGAGAGCCAGCCTGATGATTATGATTTCACCAAAGAGCAGTTTTTTAATATTGGTTATACGCTGATCGATATCAAGCGCTTGGCAGAGGCAAAGGATGTGTTAAGATTGGGCATTGAAATCAATCCCGAAGCAGACAACCTGTATTATGAGCTGGCTCGGGCAGCAATGCTTTCCGGTGAAAATGAACAGGCAGTTCAATATTGCCGGCAATCTCTTGCCATTAACCCTAAAAATTGGGAAGCTGACAGGCTGCTCCATGAATTAATCTAATTATTTGGGGCTTTTCTACCCAAGACTGCGCGGCTGCAAGTCTTAAAAATCAAAAGAGTGCCAATCGATTATCCCGGGTTTCCTCTTTTCCTGGATTTATTCAAAGAACCGTCTCACTAGTTGTCACTATCGGAGGTTTTTATGAGAAATATTCGTTTCTATATTGTGGATGTTTTTGCCGAAAGCAGATATTCGGGCAATCAGCTGGCAGTGTTCCGCAGCGGAAACGCCATTTCGGAAGATGAAATGCAGCAGATTGCCAGGGAGATGAATTTCTCTGAGACGAGCTTTATCACCTGCGAGATAATGCGCCAGGGCGGATTCAACGTACGCATCTTCACACCAGGGGAAGAGATCCCTTTTGCCGGGCATCCCACCCTGGGTACGGCGCACATCATCCGTACCGAAATCAATCCGCAGGCAACGGGGAAAATCGTTCTGAACTTGAAAGTTGGTCAAATCCCGGTCACCTTCGACGATACTCCGCCAGATGAAACCATTTACTGGATGCAGCAGATCGAACCGGTTTTCGGTGAAAGAATCAATGCCGAAGTTATCGCCCCCATTCTCAACCTTACCATTGATGATATCGATGAGCGGTTCCCTATCGAAGAGGTGTCCACCGGACTGCCCCATATCCTGGTGCCTTTAAGAAGCCTTGATGCGCTGAAGCGGTCTGCTATCAGCCGGGAGCCATATTTTAAATTCATCGAAAATCGCTGGGCAAAACCGGTCATGATCTTTTGCCCGCAGCCGCATCAGCCTGAAAATGACATCAGCGTGCGCATGTTTGCCGAATGCTTCGGCATTACCGAAGACCCGGCAACTGGCAGCGGCAACGGCTGCCTGGCGGGATACCTGGCGCGCCACCGCTATTTTGGTAAAGACTCAATCGATATCCGCGCCGAGCAGGGTTATGAGATCGGCAGACCATCGCTGCTGCTGCTGCGTGCCCAGGATAGAGAAGGGCGTCTTTCTGTTTCGGTGGGAGGCAAAGCGGTTACCATTGCCCGTGGTGAGTTTTATTAAACATGGATTGTGAAAATGTTCCATTGAGGCAATTTCCAGGGGGAAAAATCAACCAGCTGATTGAGCATTTTCCTAATATCTTATACCTGATCGAAAAATTCTTATTGTGGAGGACGAATTATGATCAGCCGTATATGGCATGGTTGGACCAAACCCGAGAATGCCGATGCCTATGAAACGTTGTTGAAGAGTGAAATATTTGTTGGCATTCAGGAAAGAAAAATTAATGGCTACCGAGGCATACAGCTATTCCGCCGCAGCCTGGATAAGGAAGTCGAGTTTATCACGATCATGTGGTTTGATTCAATCGATGCCGTTCGTGATTTTGCCGGGGAGGATTATGAAGCTGCGGTTGTGCCGCCCAAAGCCCGTTTATTACTGTCTCATTTCGATGCGCGCTCGCAGCATTACGAAGTTAGAGCAGAGCTGAAATCATAAATTCCAGTCTTGGGTTCACGTTGACCAGTAACTGGCATTGAATAAATAACGGATTTCGTTAAAAAAGGGGGCTGTCTAAGAAGTCAAAAATGTCATGATGCACGCTGTATGTTTCACGAAGCAGAGGGAAAAAATTAATTTTGTTATGAAAAAATCTTTCGCTTCGCTTAGCGTAACAGACTTCTTTAAGGACAGCCCTTTTATTCTATGATTAACTGCAATATATTATTTGATGATGATAGGCAGATATGCCCAAGAGGCTTTTTTAATGATTGCCCATGTGCCATTATGAAAAAATTCAACCCAAGACCATTGAGGAATCACATCGCCGTGCTCATCAAAACTAATATAGGTGCCCACAACGCCTTTGAATTTATTCATGGAAGCAATTTTATTTCGGATTGCTGAGGGAGAACCATTGCCAGCCCTCTCAAGAGCCTGGATGATGATATTTGCAGCGTCGTAGGCAAATGCGCTAAATGGATTGGTCTCATTCCCATAATGGGCAAATCCTGCGGCGAGATAATCGGCATCAAAGGTAGTCCATTCGGGCATATCTTCGACCCGGCGAACTTGTAATGCCACATGATCATTTTCAGCAGCGCTCGCACCCGCAACCGTGAGGTAGGTATCCAAAACATCCTCATTAAAGTTGTCCCAAGAGGTCCAGCCAATGATTTTATCGTTCATGGATAGATTATGCGCTGTCAGACTGAAGAGCCCTGCATTATTAACATCCGTATCGATGAAAAAGATGGCATCGGGGTTTTCTGTTTGAATTGCCGTGAGTGTGGAGGTGAATTGACTGATGTTGGTTATGACATGCCAGCCGGCAATCATACCGTCCAGAGATGTAAAAGTATCGCTGAAAACTTCCCCCACCCAGGAGCCGGGTGTATTAGGACCTTCTACTATGCTGACCTTATTAAGTCTCAACCAGTTTCGAAAATGCTCAGCCAAAAGCCTTGGCGAAGCATCATCGGCGGATATGGTACGAAAGGTATTGGTATATCCAAGTTGAGTCAGACCCATATTTGATGACGCAGGGCTCACCATGGGAATGTTGACGGCTGCGTATATGGGCTGCCCCTGGAAACTTGCCGAGCTGCAGACATGCCCTACCACTGCCGAGGCTCCTTCATCAACCAGGGTTTTCGCTGCCGTGATCGCCTGGGTTGAGTCACACTGATCATCAGCGGAGACTACGGCAAGGGTATAAGTAATGCCGCCCAGCGAAACACCGCCGGCTGCATTGGTTTGGCTGATTGCCAGCTGTACCGCGTTGGCAATAGGCCAGCCAAGAAAATCGACTCCTCCAGTCAGCGGCGCTGCCACACCAATCGTGATAACCGGCTCATAAACCACTTGGAAATTATCGAAATCGGCGTTAATTTCAGCGGCAGATTCTGATTGATTGAAAGCTGCCAAGCCCACACTAACAGGGGTCAACTCGCCAACCGTGGTATGCGTTCCGGCTTCAATCCAATCAGTGCCGTTTTCGCTCACGAAGCCCGTGTATTGATCACCCTGACGCTTGATTTTGAGATATGCTTCTCCTGTAAGGGTGGTTGTTAATGGAAAATTTGAGTTAATCATTTCTCCGCGTTCGATATGATCGAAATAAATACCATTTTCCACACAACCGTATTCTACAAAACCGCAGTAAGCTCTACCAAATTGCATATAATTTTCTGAGTCTTCATAAATGATCAGACCTGCCATTTGAAAATTTTCGGTAGGCATAAAAAAGACGTGCGTACTAATCTCAAAATTTCCTGCTGGCGCCGGCTGTACTAAAAGGTTATTACCAGTTGGTATATTGCCCGCCTTGGTGGTAATGCGCATATATCCAGGATTTTCTGTAAGGCTTCAGTGGTCAGCACTTTCGCGTATCCATTCCCAACGGCTATTGAGCGTTGGATTATCGAATTCGTCGACCCATAATACCTGGGCTGAAGTTGCCGTTTGCGCCGGCTGGGAGCTAATAAGACCAATATTATGGCAACCAGCAAAAAAGGGACAATTACACCACCTAAAACCGAAATTAATTTAATTCTCATTTGCCTACTCCGGAAATAGATTCAATACCGGGGTATTGTTTTCTTGCTAAAGTTTGTGATTGAAATAAAAAAATTGTTGTGAAGTGAAACCTCCTGTCGATTTGACTGGAATGATTAATAAATCCAGGGAATCAAAAATTTACTCCGCTGCACATATGCCTGCCATCGCTCACCAAAATGGTCCGCTAATACCGCTTCTTCCCGCTGAGCCCTTTGGTAAAAAACATACAGAGAAAATACGAACATGATTAAAACAATCCATGTCCAATAAATCAGAGTCATGCCCAGCAACGCTATCCACCAGCCCAAATACATTGGATGGCGCACGAGTGCATATGGACCTTGGTCGACAAGCTGGTGATCGGGCAGGAGTTTCACTTCCCGGCTTGTGCTGATGCCCCACATTCTGCCCAAGGTCTGCCGCGCCCAAAGGGTAAATATTATCCCGGCAATAAACAAAACCAGCCCGGTTATCTTGAATAGTATCAAATATGCTGCGGGAGGTTTAAATGGCAATGGAATCCACTGCTAGTAGAACAAAATCGCTGCAATTGACAGAGAAAAAAAACACCAGCGCGATCTGAACCCCCATATTGCGTTGATTATTGTCGTTTGTTTTTATCAGTGTTACCGCCTCACCCCGTTTAAGCGCGGCGATCCAGCCTGCCAGCGCCATGGCAAAGGATAGGTAAGCCACGCCAATAATCACGATAATATTTATAATCCAGGTTAATGCCATTTAGCCACATCTATTGATGAACTATGTAATTTGAATTTCGTAATCAAAAAACTGAAGTGGGCTAATCGATAGGATAATCGATTCCAGGTAAGAATGCAATCCCTAAAAATACCAGATCAAAAATACCCACTGAACACACCGGTAAGATTGAAGATGGTGGTATGATTGCAGCAGGTGATTTATGTTGCAGCGCTTATTCTTATTTCTTCATCTTCTCCGCAGCCTGATTGATTACCCATTGCGCCAGCTTTTCCGCTGGCGGCGAAAGGGGCTGCAAATTATAAATGAAGATAAAGCATCTCTTTATAATCACCTGGCTGAACCCAGCCGTTCTCAAGCAGAAGCAGCTGCCAGTCGTTTGAGGGAAGCATATCATCTGGAGCCGTTATATTCAACCAGTACGCGGGATAATTACCAGGAGAACTTATATTATCTGGCGATGCTGGAGAGCGCATTTTCAACTGTTTCACCTCAATTCCCCGAAAAGTTGAACGCAGCTGATATCGGTCCATCGCATTGGTTCTATGTTCAGGCATTATATGCCGCATTGAAATGGTGGCGTTGCCCGGCGGAGCGGGAGGTAACCCTGACTGGTTTTGAACGGGATGCCTACCGCATATATTCTGATCTGTATTCACGCTATGACCATGCCCTGGCGCATATCGGTCGCCTGCAAGGTGTCACATACATACCGGTGGCTTTTAAAGTACAGCCAGCAAGTTATCATGTGGTCACCCAATTTTTCCCATTTATCTTCCTTTCCGACCACCTGAAATGGGGGCTGCCACCTGCGATGTTTAACCCTTCTGCATTGCTGGTGGCTGCCTGGCTCAGCATTAAACCGGGCGGCTTGCTGATTATCGTCAACCAGGGTAAAGCAGAACATACGGCACAGTTGGAACACCTACGCCGGGCAAACATTCCCGTGCAGGCAGCGTTCGTTTTTAATTCTCCTCTTTATCATTACAATTTACCCCGGTTTATCACCATTGCTTGCCGTGAACATGGATAATACTTCCCTGACTGAAAGAGCAGCCCGCCATGCCCGATATTTGGCGCAGACTATTGGCTCGCGCCCTGCCGGCAGTTCTGCTGAGAAGCAAGCGTTCGACTACATTATCCATCATTTACAGAATTGGGGATACTATGTCGAAAGACTTCCTGCGCCGTATGCGCCGTCGCCTGCTGTTCATTACCCTTACCTGGTAGGGGTTCTTGCCTTGGCAGGCAGCGGACTGGCAATATCGAGGTTTCCCTGGTTGGTGCTGGGGTTACCTTTCCTGATTGCCGCACTGCCCCAGTGGACGATTTGGGCTGCTCGGGAACGAAAACCTTGCGCGCAGTCGGAAAATGTATTTGCCAGCGTTCAACCCTTCGTTTCACCTTCCGGATCAAATTCGGGTGAAGAGAAGAACAAAGATGGCGTTGACATGCCCTATTCTTCACTTATTCTGGTCGCTCATGTGGACAGCGCCCGGGCACTGCCATTTAGATCTAGATTTTGGCTGCGCTTGTACAGCCGCACCATGGATATCATTCAGCGCATTGCAGTCATGCTGTCGTTTTTAGGAGTCTTACATGGGGTGGGGTTTATTCTTCCGATAGGATTATTGGCTGCCGGGAAAACTCTCGCTGTTCTAACGGCAGCAGTTTGGTTATTTATGCAGTTATGGGGAATTTGGCGGGTCGATTATTCTCCGGGCGCCGTGGATAATGCCTCCGGGGTGGGAGTGCTGCTGGCGCTGGCTGAAAATTTCGCCGGGCATATGCCAGAAGCGCTTCGATTGGGTTTTCTATTCACCGGCGCCGAAGAAACGGGCGCACACGGTTCAGAAGCTTTTGCTGACCAGCTGCGTGAAAAAGGAGTGCAAACAGCGGTGATCAATATCGATTTGGCAGGTGCAGGCGATACTTTAAGGTATATCACCAGCGAGGGAGTCTATTTCCCGCTGCGCACCGATCCCCAATTAAATCAGATGGTTCGAAAAGTCTTCCCGCGAGCTTTACCTCTCAATGAGACACTGCGCAGCGGTGATCACGCACCTTTTATCCGCCGAGGTTTCCCCACCGCAGCTTTACAAACGCGCGGTTCCCCTCAGGCAGAGCAGGCGTATCATACTATCCATGATACCGTCGAATTACTTGA
>JAAZNS010000249.1 GCA_012798185.1 Chloroflexota bacterium
ATTTGGCATGGCGCATAATCAATAAAGTTTTCATATTCCTACCTTTCCGACCAACACATATCAATATGGTGCAGCCAGATTTTACCAGATACCGGATGGCTAAGCTTTCACCATCACCCATTATATTGTAAATGTTTTAATAACGATTTGTTAATAACTGTTCAATACGGCTAAAAAAAGTATTTCTTTGCAACCAACGGAAGCGACCGCGGTGAATTATCCTAATAATAATGCAAGGTTTTTCTCGCTTTTTCATCGATTCTGATACTAAAGTTTATCAATAAATAGCCGATAACGATTTAGAGGTATTTTAAACAATGGTCACGGAAACGAACCAGAGTTATATCAACACTCTAATCACTTCATATGGAGATTCGTACCCGCAAATTTACGGCAGGCAAAAGAAATCTTCAGATGAAGTAGATCAAACGCGCCCATTTAGTGCTATCTCACACGAAAGAGATAAAGCAGAATATTCTTTTGGGGGTCAGGAAAAAGCCGAGAAGAAATATTCGGTCAATACTAATAAAGAATCAGAGGGGTTGTCAGAAGAGGAAAAACGGGAAGTTGCTGCTTTAAAGAAAAGCGATCAAAAAGTTCACGCACATGAACAGGCTCATCGTGCTGCCGGTGGTAATCTAATCACCGGAGGTCCGTATTATAAATACGAAACCGGACCAGATGGCAACCGCTATGCCGTAAGTGGTGAAGTGACCATCGATACCAGCGAAGTGGACGGAGATCCTAAAGCTACATTAATTAAAGCAGGACGGATAAGACGGGCTGCGTTGGCTCCGGCAGATCCTTCTGCCCAGGATCGAACCGTTGCTGCTGAGGCAGCGACTATGGCGTTTAGAGCACAGATGGAATTATTAAAACAAAAAAACGGTGGAAAAAATAAATCACAGGATGAAACTTCCCGTTTCGATCTCTTTGCTTGATTAAATTTATTCTCGCACCATCTGATAGCGAAAATCACAAAATTTAGCGCCCTCCATAATTGTTTGGGACCGCTTCAACTTGATTCTTGGATTGAAGCCCTCGATCAATGCTTCATCTCTATTACACGAAAGATACTTCCCCAACTCAAGAATACCCAGTTCTTTATATAATTCTGCATACCGACATCGCACCACATTAAAATATAACCGGGTTTCGTCTTGTTCGATAATTTCGATGTGAAGCGCATCATCTTTTTTCCAAGCATCTAATGCCTGTGCATAATTCATGATCGTATTGCCTCCCATATTTTTTGCTAATTGAACCCCCTGGTGAAAGGCGATTTGTTTAATTGTACGGTTAAGAATTTCTAGGGTGCATTCTCTTCCAAATTCCTGGCAAAAAGCTTCTACGATCGGGGCAATCACCCGCGCTTCAATTTCTCTCCTGGGTAATATTCCCAGAGCTTTGATAAGGTCATTTTCTGTAATCATGTATTTTTCCCTTTGACCTCCACAAATTATCCTGGCATCTGGCTCCCATACCCAGGAAGCTCAAAGCGCTCTTGTCCTGCCTTTACCAAATGGTAAGGCATCCAGGCAATCCCAAATAAATCTAACAATACATCCTTTTTCAATACCTGTATAGTAATTTGTTCATCCTGACTGGCGATCTCTTCCCAACGGCTCCTAATAGCTTCCAATGCCTCATTTTTTTCCTTCTCAAGATCGGCAATCTGGTTTTTTAAATCTTCGATAACTTCGAGCGATTCTTCAACGTCTGCTTTTGCCTGCGAAGTCAAACGGCGTTTGGTTAACGAAGAAGATAAACGACGGCTGCTGCGCTTTTTTGTAAATAATCCAAAAATGGTCTCTGCAGCGCTGCCTAATTCTTCCATTTTTCTTTGTGATAATTCAGATTGATCACTGGCTAACTCCCGTTCTTCTCGTGCAAGTTTATCTTTCAATGTTTTCAACTTTGCATCGAAGGATGCGCTGCTCTTCTTCAGCTCGGCATCTCTTCCCTGACGAGCTGCTTCAGCACATTTTGACCGAAATTCTGCTGAAGATACTTCCGGTCCGGCATATACGTTCAGCGCTTCGTTGGCATGAACAGTCACTTCTCCAGCTCGAAAAGCCCAATCCAGAAAATCTTTCTGCATCGCCTGGATGATCTTTCCATCGGTAAAGGGTGCTTCCAACCCAGAAAATCGAGATTGAGGCGCTGCTTTTGTATCCAATTTCTTTAATTCAATAGCGTGATATGGATAATCTTCCCAGCGAATTGCTCCTCGCCGGTCAGGATCAGGGACCATAACCGTCTTGCGCAACTCATAATCCAGGGAATATTTACGGTTCAAGAAACGGATACTCGCCTGCCCTAAAATGACCGGATGATAAACTAATCCCAAACTTTCAGCATTTTGCGGGGTTGCTCGTTCGGCAGCTTTAAACGCAGCAGAAAGTGTTAAATTATTGGGCAAGTAATATTCGTCAATACCTGCGGGTACTGCCGGTTTTGTGCCAGAATATTCTGAAATTTCAACAGGTCTTTCTGCTGCATGGCTAATGGAAGGTGCAGGAACTATTTTCGCCTGATCGGCGGGGGTACCTGGGGTTGCAGCTGATTCTTTCATTGCAGGCGCAGCAGTGGTTTCTGTTGGTAAAGCAGCTCCAGCCAGCTTGTTCAACGCAGGGATTTGGGCACGGGTTAGCGGACCCGCCAGGTAATTCATGCACCAGCGGGTCGAGAATACTTGCGCTTTTGATTCATGAACATTATGCATCAGGAAAATACGTTTCCCCAAGCTGGAAATGAGCTTGTCGTAGGCACCGCGGTTCAGATTTCCCGACATAGCGCCTTCCAGTCCATCCAACAAGCGCTGTTTATCCTGATCGGTTTGCAATTTTCCTATCATCCAGGTGCCCGCATTCGATAATCCCTTATAATCCAGGTCAACCGGATTTTGACTGACCAATACTAATCCAACGCCAAAGGCTCGGGCTTGCTTGAGCATACGCAGAATGATTGGTTTAGAAGGCGGATTCCCTAACGGCGGCAGATATCCATATATTTCGTCGAAGTAAACGATTGTCCTTAATGTACCCGATCCACTTTGGGTGCGCATCCAGGCTTCGACAGCCGAAAATAGCAGGGTTACAAAAAACATCCGCTCTGCATCGTTCAGATGAGCAATATAGAAAACACAATGACGCGGTTTCCCTTGTGGTGAAAATAAGAGACTGGCAATATCCAGCGGCTGGCCTTCAATCCAGGTTTGAAATGCAGGTGCTGCCAGGATATTATTCAACAACATCGCCAGGCTAAAACGATCCTTATCCGGGAAAAAGGTATTTACTTCAAGCACGCCTAGTTTTTGGAATGGGGGATTTTGTACTTGTAAGATTAATTCCCCTAAATTCAAGTCATGCCCCTGGCTCCAGGCATTTTCAAAAATATTCGAAAGAAGAATATGCTCACGCGAGCGAACCGGGTCAATATCGTTTACACCAACTAATCCTAATATTGCAGTGACCGTGCTGGAAATTTTTTCTCGTAATATTTCTTTATTCTCCTCCCAAGGTATTTGAGGAGCTTTTAGTGACGCTAATATACTCACCGGAATACCAGAATCGGAGCCTGGTGTATAAACAGTAAATTCAGCCGAATTTTTTAATTCGGCAATCCGGTCAGAGGTAATGTCCCATTGCGCTAGACCTTGTTTCCATTGATTGGCGGTCTTTTCAGCTGCCTGTTCTATCGGAATTCCAGATCTGCGCGCTTGATCAACATCGACCCATGGCTGAAAATCTTGCGGCAATAGATCGGGAAAATGTAGCAGCGTATTAGTGATATCGCCTTTAGGATCAACCATTATAGAAGGAATACCTGTCAGGGCAGCCTCTTCCAGTAAACCAATACAAAGACCAGTTTTCCCCGACCCTGTCATCCCTACAACCATAGCATGCGTTGTCAGGTCATCCGCGTCGTATAACAACATCTGGTCGGTTAACGAGTTTTTTTCGGTATCATAAATTTTCCCTAAATAAAACTTGCCGTCTGTTTTCATATCTCACCTCGTAAACCTGGATTTTATATAGAGTATCTTATGAAAAAGGAGATGGATAGGCTTTATGCAAAATGAATTATTTGTAACTACTCAACAACCACGGGTGAGATTCCACCAACACCTGGGCAGTTACAGTTTTTTATCATTTATGCTGATTTTATTTTATTATAGCAAATTCCCACTTTACTTTTACTCGATTTATGCGTTAGTTAAATCATATTCGTGATAAACTCAATATCAAGATGCTCCTTCAAGTGTTAGCAATAAGTTTCCCATGAAAATTAAGAAAGCGCTGCTTTTCATCGCTTCCTTTTTGACCATTGGTTATTCGATATGGTCAATTTTTTTTCACGCCAGCCTCGAGTTGAAAGATCAACTATCGAGTATTGCAATCATCGCCATGAATGCAACCGTCATGATCATTGGCGCTATCCTCGTTTACCAAAAGCAAATCGATCTCCTCATCCGACGTGGTTGGATTTTCATCAGCCTGGCGGCACTTTCCAACACAATTGCAGAATGCATCTGGTACTATGACAATTCAATATTGGGGGTAAACCCTTTTCCGTCTCTGGCTGACTTTTTTTACCTGCTTTTCTACCCGCTGACATTAGTAGGTGTGCTGTTATTGCCATATAAACCGTTAAAACGGTTGGAGTTTATTACATATTTATTCGATTTATCTATCGTGATGATAGCATTCCTTATGGTTTTCTGGTATTTCATTCTGGCGCCGTTGCATTTATTATCAAAGGGTGGAATTGAGGGATTTATCGCTATTGCTTATCCAGTTGGAGATTTACTGTTATTCACCGGTGTTATAGCCTTAATCCAGCGAAATTCAGAGAAAACTTCTCAATGGACAATGATTTTTATTTGCCTCAGTATAATTTTGATGGCTTTACCCGACGCAGTATTTGCTTATTATGAAATCAATGATATTCCCTATTCAATATCCCGCCTCAACTTTTATTGGCTTGTTTCAGCGTTATTTATGGTATTTGCTGCTTATAAACAAATGGACGAGGTTCAAAAGGTAAATCCTTCTTTATCCTTATTTTCCAACCGTTCTCAAAGGATGCTCCGCATTGCGCTTCCATATTCAGCCGCTGCTACAGGTCCTATCCTGCTAGTAGAGGTCATTAATTCCTCATTCTTAACCGGCTTGCAGCTGCAGGGCTTGCTGCTGGGCATCATTTTTTTGGTTGTATTAATCCTCGGACGGCAGCACATGGTCTTGATGGACAATATACAGCTCATCGAGGAAACTCGAAATTTAGCAATTACAGATAGTCTGACCGGCGTGCATAACCGTCACTACTTCAATGAAGTCTTTCAGCAAGAAATCGAACGCGCCCGACGCTATCAACAAACATTTTCCATTTTGCTTCTTGATGTAGATAATTTCAAATCAATCAATGATACTTATGGACACCTTCAAGGTGATAAAGTCCTCACCATGATTGCTGGATTGATTTCGGAACAGGTACGTAAAACGGATATCTTGGCTCGCTATGGCGGCGATGAATTTGTAATTATCCTTCTGGAAACCGATCTGGATGACGCCAAAAAAGTTGCCCAAAAAATCGAAGCTTATATTAGGGTTCATTCTTACGCCGATATACCTTTAAGCATAAGTATTGGCATAGCAAGCTATAAACCAGCGTATTCGGCAGAGCAGCTGCTGGAAGAAGCCGATAGACACCTATATAAAAATAAAATTGAAACAACCATTCTCAATAAATCTGCCAATATCAATCCTTCTTAATGAAACTACTCAGCCAATGGGTTGGGTATGGAGCAGTCTAAAAAGTCAAAAATGTCATGTTGAGCGGTGCGAAACATCTTATTCATTTTAATAAACTCTTCGCTTCGTTCAGGGTAACAGCTTACATTTAGGACAATCCCAGTTTTTCTGTCATAGTCCATACGGTTACTTAACGTCATTATTCACCAATAAAAAACGTATAAAAAACATTAAGGCATATTGATTTATTTTTTACTCATGGTAAACTTGAAATATTAGAGGTATTTTAAGAATAAGTGTTGTACCGGCAATCTCCAAGTATTATTGTTTATTCTGCAGCAGTAATAAGTACTTTGATCGTGTTCGTATACACGATCTGGGTTATTGGTTTTCGCGCCAATCCCGAATATGACATACCCATTTCAAGTTTAGCATTGATCACTTTACTCTGCATAGCTGTATTTTCGGGTATGTTCCTTGTACTTCAAAAATCGATTAATGCTGATATTCGTCGCGGATGGATGTTTATTATCCTGGCAATAATAACCAAATTGATTGGTGAAAGTATTAGTTATTTATTTCTACCAAAACCAGGTGCATTTTTCCCCTCCCAGTTTAGTGATTTTTTCCTCATCCTATATTTCCCTTTATTTTTTATTGGTATTCTGTCGTTTCCTTTTAAACCGTTGAAACGACAGGAATATTTACTATTCCTTTTAGATTTAGCCATCGTCATGATCACTCTCGGAATGATATTTTGGTATTTTATTCTGACCCCGATCATTAATTCACAAGAAACCGGATTAATCAAAATAATCTCATTAGCATTCCCGTTGGGCGATCTTATCCTGCTTGGTGCGCTTGTGATCATCAACCAGAGGGATATCCACACATTCCCTCGGACTTCATTGATTTTCTTGGTTTTGAGTATGATTTTGGCATCTATTCCTGATGCAATTTTTTCCTATATTGAAAACGTTCACCTCAGGATGCCATTATCGAATTTGAATATATTTTGGCAAGCTTCAGTGCTTTGCCTGATTTATGCAATAACCAATCATATTCACTCTCAACAAAACATCCCGGCAGAGATGAATGCTGATCAAGAGAGAAATCCCAGAATTCAACGGCTTCTCCCCCCTTATATTAGTGCCGCAATAGGACCCGTTCTATTAATAGGAATAATCAAACCAAATGCGATTTGTGAACCGCGGTTCAGTGGATTACTTGCCGGGGTTATTATTCTCATCTGCCTGGTTTATGCAAGACAGCACCTTGTTTTAATGGATAATTACCATCTGTATAAATTCAATCGCAAATTAGCTATAATAGATGGATTGACTAAAGCCTATAACCGCCAATATTTCAATGAAATTTTCAAAAGATTGGTTGAAGAAGCAAAATATTCGGGGCAACCCCTATCAGTACTGCTCATCGATGTCGATGGATTTAAATCTTTCAATGATACTTATGGTCATTTAACTGGTGATAAAGTTTTAAGAACTATTGCAGAAATTCTAGCCAAGCAAATCCGCCAATCAGATATCTTGGCTCGTTATGGTGGAGATGAATTTGTCATAATATTAAAGGATTCAAAAATCGAAGGGGCGCAGAAGATCACTCAAAAAATTCATGCAGCAATCGAAAATCAATCCATAGAAGGTCGCCCATTAAGAGTAAGTATTGGCGAGGCGGAATTGTGTAACGGCTATTCTCCGGAACAACTGCTGGATGAAGCAGATCGCAATTTATATCAGCAAAAATCGTTGAAATCGATAAAACGATAATCAAACATCGATATGATTATTCATACCTGGTTTTTTCTGGAAAAGAAACAATAACAATCGGTTTCCCCATTAATTGCGTTAAAAAGACAACTCTCTCTTCATTGCCTTGTAATCTCAATTCCCGGATAAGGGTTTCTGGTACTAGAGGCGAACCTCGTTTTTTGATCGTCACCCTGCCAACCCCGCGTTCCCGCAGATAAACACGTAAGCGCTTCAAACCAAATGGAAACCAATCTTCAATTTCCCACACTCTGGCAAAAGGGGTTATTTCCAGATGATCGCTCGTTAAATAGGCAATCGCTGGGTCAAGCTGCCTGGCGCCAATTTGTGTGCCTAGCAGCGCTACCAATCCTGCCCTTAGAATAGAAGGGTCAGGTTCATAAAGGTATGCAAGAGGTCTAGAAAGAGGCAGCGCATCAGGGCATTCGCCGCATATTGTATACCTGCCAGGTAATAAAGTAGCTCTGCGCTGTGTGGTCTTGAAAGAACCAAACCAAAGGACAGCTTCTTTTAGCTCGCCATGCAATGAAATAAATTCGACTTCTGCATTATAGGAGCGGACTTCGTTTAAATCGACACCCGGGGAAATTTTAACCCCCAAAGTGGGATAAACTTTTAACCAATCATTGATCACGTTAAGCGGAGGGTGATAATCATAGACCGAAAAAATCCGTCTCTCGCCTTTCCGCCGGGCAGGATCGAAAAAACAAGCGATTTTTTCTGCCTTAGATGAAAATCGTAATGGAATACCCTTATATAAATCAGCCCGGAAAAACACAGTCCGATTTTGCAGCCCCAGGTTTTCAGCATTTGCACGCGCCATCACCAATCGTAAATGATCGATATCCAACCCAATGGTGAATACAACTTCTGCCAATCCCAGCGTATCGCTGCCAATCGAGCATCCCAGGTCTAGTGCGGTATCAAAGCCAGCATACCTTGCCGCGCGGTAAACGGCAATTTCCCATCCCGAAGCTTGCTGCAAAGCTTGGCGGGTGAAAAACATCTTCTGCGCAAAAGGAAATTTTTGAGCAGCCTCTCGGCGAAGAATAGCCGTTTCCAGTGCAGCACGCACGATTTCAGCTGGGAAGCGCCGTTCAATCATCTGAAAATGACGTAAAAAATCCTCTTCGCGTGGATTTAAATTGGCAGCCAATTCCAGGGCATCAATCCCCATTGGGGTGTGCAGTAATTTAAAACTTTCGATATTCATATCGATATTAAGGAAAATTTCTTTAAATAATCAGAAAGAACAACCATCGAAATGTGACAAATTCAATTTTGAAATATCCAACTTTCAGCCTAATAAATGAACAACAATTTACTGATCCCAAATACCCTTATCGATTCATCATCAATCGGGCTGCCCGCCTGCCGATTTCCACGGCGAAATTTGTTCCCCTGTCCCAGGGATATACCTGGCTCATACTGGCAAAATACAGTCCGGGTATTGGAGTGGAGATCGATGGGATATTCCTAGAGTGGTTTAATAATGGCACCGGTTGGGCGTAGCGTGTCCGCCATAACCAGCTTTTACGTACCCAATCCGGCTTGAAATCAGGGTTTATGCGGGAAAGGGAAGGAAGGAACCTTTGCAGCAATTCATCCTGGGTTAGAACAAAATGTTCGTGGTCGGTTTCCAGGTAATCCCCCAAATACACAAGATGGTCACCGCCGTAATGCTCCGGGGGTAAGTAGTTTGTATGTTCTACCAAAGCTAAAAACGGGTAGCCGGCAGATTTTGGCAGGTTATACCAGTAATAACCTTCTTTAGAAAGCTGCTGATTTAATGCCAGCACCATCACCACTGCACCCATACTCTTTAAATCGAGCAAACCTTGTAAATACTGCGGCGGGAGCTGTGGCGCCAGGCGGGCTAACAATGCTGGCGATGTGGTTACCAAAACCTGATCATAATGGTTTTCTCCCTGCGGAGTGATTGTTGTAATGCATCCATCGACCGAAGGAGATAGCAAACTAACGGGCGATGATAGATAAAGCGAAACGCCCATCGTTTTTAATTTACTGGCAAATTGATCGGCAAATGCCTGAAATCCCCCTTGAAAAGTGCCCAAACGGGTTGTGCGGGCTTTTAAGCGCGCCCACATCCATGCCATATTCACCTGTTTGGCATACCGCTCACCGAATTTCCCCACCACCAATGGCTCCCACATCATTTCATAATTCCGGTCGCCGCCCCATTTACGCATCCATTGCTCGACGGTGAATTTCTCCAAAGCCTGCCAGTTATTGGTTAGGCGTAAAAATAATGTGACCAAACCGAAGCGGGCTTTTCGAAAACCAAATCCCAACCCCGGAAACAGAATTGCTGAGAAAATCGAATCCAGAGGGTAGAATCGGTCTTTATGAAAGACGACGGTATACGGCCGGGGGAATATTACTTTCTCCTGCCAGCCTAATTCACGGATCAATTCCAGCATATATTTATCGCTTGCGAACCAATGATGGTAATAGCGCTCGAGCGACCAATCCCAATGTGGCTCTTTGAAGCCGGCTGCTAATCCGCCGACGTAATCTTCCGCCTCATATAACGTAACCGTATTACCACCTTTTATCAAATCATAGGCGGCTGCTAACCCGCCGATGCCTGCACCTAAGACTGCAATATTCATCGATTTATTCTGCTGCCTCCAAATCTCTCATTCGCTTATCCCACTTAATCCCCTCTCGCGCCATGTAGTATGCACCTAAAATCGTAATAGGCGCCCAAAGCGCAATATGTAAGACAACGGTATACCCTGCTGCAACTGCTTTGGGTACGCCATAAGCAGCCAATACGGCAATTCCGGGGGCATCAAATGTCCCCACATATCCTGGCGCCGAAGGGATGGTTGTTGCCAGGTTGACAATACCGTTCATTAACATCAACGCAAAAAAGCTTACCTGGAAAGGAAACGCGTGCATCACGAACCAGTATTTCCCGGTTTCAAACAGCCAAATAACCACCGAAGTGACAAAAACCATCCAGGCATCCCGCGGTGATCGCAGCGAAACCAATCCATCTAGAAAACGGCGTGTCAGACTCATCCCTTTCTCTCGAAAGCGTTCCGGCATTAATCGTTGGAACAAAGCATTCACGATTTTCTCTGTCCTTTGAGGAAACATGGCTGCCAACATGAATACCAATAATGCGCCCATAAAAGCAATCGTTCCCCAAACTGCCAGGCTTTGAATATTACCAATAAAACCCGAATCTGAGGTTAGCTTTGCCAGTTCGGGAAGATTAACGAAGATGAATGCTAGCATCACCACGCCATCGAAAACCCGCTCTACGATGATTGTCGCCAGGGAAGCTGATATTGGCACGCTTTCCTGTCTCTTCAGAATATAGGCACGTAATACTTCGCCCGCCCGCGCTGGATAGATATTATTGCCCATGTAACCAATTGCCACGATGGGAAACATTACCCGGGTTGGTATCTTCTTTACCGGCCGGAGCAGATAATGCCAGCGCCAAGCGCGTCCCCATACTGCCAAAAAATATACGCCTATACCAGGGATAAGCCACCAATAGTTCGCTGTTTTTAATGCCTTCCCAAAATCTTGCAGAGGAAGCCCTCGTACTGTATAGTATAAAAATACCAGGCTGATCAGTATCCCCAGCCAGAATTGCCATCGTTTCATACCAAAATTCCCATCATTAAACCCAAAAATGTAATCGCATGTAACTGCTCAAGCGATGGTGGTAAAGCCCCATATTTTAGAGGTAATTCGGGACCTCACCCAAACTGGCTGAGAAGCTACAATCAGTCATCCATTATAATTGGTTTATGAGCAGGCGGGGCAGGTTGATAGTAATTGGCATTATGATAGCTGTGCTAATCGCGGGATTGGTGTATTGGCTGGAAATACCCCGCGTCGTTGAAATATCTCCCCCAGATGGCGTAAAAAATGTATCGGCAGGTGAAGTTATTCGATTAACTTTCTCCCATTCCATGGATAGGAAATCAGTTTCCGATCGTCTGGAAATTGAGCCCCAAATAACTGGAAAAGGAGTCTGGCACGATAATTCTTATGTATTCACACCCGATCTGCCATGGCAAAATAACACGAAATACCATATCCATTTAGCAAAAGGTGTCAGGTCTAATACCTGGTTTAAATTACCACTGACCGGTGAAATCATTTGGTCGTTTACCATAGAAGATCCATTAATCGCATATCTGCATCCTGCCGATGGATCCGCGCAAATTTTTACTATCAATCCAACAAGCGGTGAACAAAAACAGATTACTGATATTTCTGGAGAAGTATTAGATTTTAATGTCAGCGCGGACGGAACGATGATTTATTACAGCGCAAGTTTTTACGGAAAAGGCAGCGCCATATACCGTCTCGCCCGTAATTCCGGAAAGTCCGATTTATTGGTGGATTGTCCATTGGTTCTCTGCCGGGCTCCTCAAGTATCTCCCAAAAGCGACTATTTAGCGTTTGAGCGCACCCCCCTTTCACAAAATGAACCATCCGGAAAATCGCAGGTTTGGATTGCAGAGATTCTACCAGAGGGAATAGGCACCAATCAAAATCCGCTTCCATCAAAACCGGCAGGGAATCCCAACCACCAAACTCTTCAACCTTTATGGTCTTCACATGGATGGTTAGCGTATTACGATCAGACTGAAGCCGTTTATTTCATTCAAACTCCATCCGGGGAAGTAATTAACCGCTTTCCCAGCGAGACAGGTCAGCCAGGAGATTGGGATCCTTCCGAGAAGAGTTTTATCTTTCCCGAATTTATTATCGCACCGCAGTCATCTGCCTCTCTTGGAGATTTAAACCCCATCCCCTCCAGCCATCTGCTGCGGTATTACATCGACAACGAAAAAACAACCGACCTGACGAAAATGGATTTCCTTGAAGACAGCGCCCCTAAATTTTCTCCGAATGGCAAATCGCTGGTTTTCGCCCGCAAGTATCTGGATATCGCGCGGTGGACCCCGGGCAGGCAAATATGGATCATGTCTCTGTCGGATGAAAAAGCTGTCGCAATCACCGACGAACCGCACTACAACCATTATGATTTCACCTGGAAACCCGACAGCCAGCAAATTGCCTACGTTCGCTTCGATCAAACTACCTTGACCGAGTCGCCTGAAATTTGGCTGACCAACTTAGATGGTTCCGGTCAACAGCTTCTGGTGCGCAATGGCTATGCCCCGCAATGGATACCCTGATAAATGGCGTATCTGTAATTCTCTCAACCAGAATCCTCCCGCTTTGTTATTTTTCGCATCTTTACACCTCTTTACAAATATTCCTACACTTCTTTAACATCCCCTTTATATTTTTCATACATTCTCGCCGTATACTGGGCATTAAAAAATTACATTAAATAAATAAGAGAAAACCAATGATATTTTTTGATGAAGACATAACGATTATATGCCGTCGTATTTACTCATCACGTATTACTTACAGGCTTTTTCACTTGGTCTGATTATTAAAAACTAACACCTATAACCTGATTATTAAACACGAATTACTATTAATAATATTTTACCGTTGCTAAATTTCGGGTGAGGAGAAAAAGATA
>JAAZNS010000250.1 GCA_012798185.1 Chloroflexota bacterium
AAAATCTACCGGTGGCAGCATATCAGGATTATCTTCCATGACATCGAACATGCCAATGGGCAGTTCAGGCATCATCGGTGCCAACGGGACTGTGGCAGGTGGAACGATATTTTTCGGTCTTGAAGGAGGTTCCAACCTGGGTTTTAAATATCCCGAAGATTGTTTCCGTATAATCCGCGGATCATTGTTTAAAAACCCTACATAATGACCATAGACAGAATAAACCTGACGCTTTGCATTTACCCATCCAATCCACTCACCCTGACGATTGTATATATGAGGGTAAAGTAAAAAACCAGCTGGTTCCCCCCTGGTCGTATATATAACAATTAATTTCAGATCAGTTCCATCAGTCATCGCCTTCAATTATACACATGTGCAGTCGATATATTACTTTACATCGTTGTAAGTTAAGTAACGGTTAATAAAAAAATTCCAAAACATTACCACAATGACGGCTATTGCTAAAGCAATATTATGCCCCCAAAATATGGGTGTAAAAGGTATGTACTTCATAAAAGCAAGTGAAGCAAAATAACTAGGAAGGATTTTCTCCAAAAATGCAAATAATGGTGTGCGTATCCCAAGACCAACGATACTGATAATGGAGAATTCAATGAGCTGGCGTGTTATTGATTTCGAACGTGAATCGGGGTAAGTCCAATATCGATTCCATAAAAAATTACTGACTATGGCAGCAGAAAACGATATCATGCTCGCAATTACCGGCTTAACCAAAAAAATTCCCGAAAGAAGATTAAAGGTACCAAAATCTACAACTGCGCCAATGACTCCTACGACAGCGAACTTTAAAAACCGCGTTCGCTCACGTGGATTGAAAATTATCGATGTCATACAATGCCCATACTCTTCTTGAAAAATGGAATAGTACGCGATATCCCCTCTTCCAAACTAACCAATGGCTTCCAGCCTAATATTTCCAACGCCCGTGTAATATCTGGCTGACGCCGCTGTGGATCGCCTTCCAATCTCTCCTCTTTTTTATATACAACTCCTGCCCGATTACCCACCAGTTTGTTAATTGTTTCAGCGAATTCTTTGATAGTCGTTTCTACTGGATTTCCAATATTTACCGGACGATGTTCCGATGAATATAACAATCGAACAATCCCTTCGATTAGATCGTCCACATAACAAAAACTTCTTGTTTGCGATCCATCTCCATAAATAGTTAAAGGTTCATTACGCAAGGCTTGCTGTAAAAAATTGGGCACAACTCTGCCATCATCCAGGTGCATGCGTGGGCCATAGGTGTTAAATATCCGCACAATACGGGTATCGATATCATGGAAACGGTGATATGCCATCGTTAGGGCTTCAGCAAAACGTTTCGCTTCGTCGTATACAGAACGTAATCCAATAGGATCAACATGTCCATAATACGATTCTGTCTGCGGGTGTTCCAATGGGTCTCCATATATTTCGCTTGTTGAAGCAAGCAGGAACTTTGCTCGATGAGCGCGTGCCAATCCCAGAGTATTGTGAGTGCCTAATGCGCCTGCTTTCATAGTCTGAATGGGTAAATTCACATACCCATAAGGTGATTTTGGATTAGGGCTGGCAGGAGAAGCAAAGTGCAAAACTGCATCGATTTTTCCAGGAACAAAAATAAAATTTGAGACATCATGGCGGATAAATATAAAATTAGGGTTACCTGCCAGATGAGCTAGATTATTTGGATCTCCGGTAATGAAGTTATCCATTCCCACTACCGTATGTCCTTCTTGGATCAAACGGTCACACAAATGAGATCCTAAAAATCCTGCTGCACCAGTAATCAAAATTCGCATTAATAGTCTTCCTTATTGTTCGATTTCCCAAAGCAGGCGACTGGTTAATCCATCGCCAGTTATTTGATGGCTCTCCCCAGAATTGGAGTTTATGAGCCAAATATTTCCTTGATATATTACAGCCGCAGCATAATCCCCTTCCTCATTAAAAGCATCGGGCGACCAAACGATTTGGTGGGGTTCGAGACCGGGTTGACCTTCGCTAGGGAATAATATCCTCTGATTCGATCCATCCCGGTCGATTACTACCAAACGATAACGGCTGCTATCACTCTGTTCTGGAAAAATTGCTTGAAGGAACGCCACTTGATATGAAGCACCGCTATTGGTAATACTTTGAATTGGAGATACGGCAGGGTAAGCAAACATCCCGGTATTTTGAAAAAGATCAATAACTGTACCGTTATCCACAAATAACGCCGAAAGATTGAATACTGGTGATTCTTCCTGTAAATTCGATCCTTCTTGGGGCATATGTCTCACAGAATACATGGTCGAACCATCTGGCGACCATGCAATCGGAGGTATCCAAGCCCAATCACTGCGAGTCTGAAGAGGCAGCATCTGAAAAACAGGTGTTAATGTGCCTGTTTCCTGATCAACTAATCCTATACTGTCTGGACGGGCGTAAAATAAATTAAAATTTCCAGGCTGCCAGGAAAACGTCGTACCCCACCAACCATATACACCGCCCGAATTGGGTTCGATTATTGTAGTGTTTTTTGACAACCATCCATTAGGACTGAAATTTACTGAAATTAAATCGTTATTTGCCTGCCATCCAGGAGCTGTTGTTCGCGGCTCAACAGTCGAATAGTAAATTTTTGAAATTGCTAAACCAGGAGCCCAATCTGCGAAATGAATCACATTCGAAATTTTTAAATCGATCGGTTTTTCCGCCTCTTGGTCAGAGCTGATTTCCAACGCCCATAATGAATTAATTTGGCTTTCTTCTTTACTCCGTCTGGTAAAGAGCAGCCACTTTCCGTTATCTGAAAGCGTAAAAATCCTGCCATCCAAATCGCCAGTAGAAACCAATAACTTTCTGTTCGCGGTCGTATTTTCCATCATCCAGGCATTGCCTCCCACCAGATAAACTAATCTGCCTGGAATAGCAATTGGTGAAAATGGCGATTGTATGCCCACCATAATAATTTCAGGAATAGCTTCCTTAATAACCTTTTGACTGGCGACTTGTTGTTTAGTTACTTCTACACCATCCTCATAAAGATGGCGGTATGTTATTTCAACCAAACCATTTTCCCCTTTTTGAGCCAGCATGGTTTCTTGATCGGGAAGAGATTCGGTCTGCAAAACCCTGCGTTCGAACGGTACGGTTACTTCTTCAACTGTAAATGCTTCCTTTACTCTGATAATTCTTATATCCATATCGGCGGTTACTCTCATGCCTAAATCTGGTTCTACTCGGTCTAGATCACCTAATACTAAACCAGAAGCATGAATAGCTTGTTCGACATCACTTCCTTCGATTACATTTACCCGGTATGTTTGTCCATCTGCAGTAATATTCACCCCAATTTGTGGTTGCTGAGTGGTTGGTGTGCTGCAAGCAGAAAGAAAATATACAAAACTCAATAATATAGAAAAAATCAGTCGCGAATACGAGTGGTATAATCTCAATTCGAATGGCATCATAGAAATAAATTGTATCATAGCATGGATAATAATAATCCCTCAGAGAATGCTCCAAATATTATCAGTCTGCTGGAAGCCTTACTATTTGTTGCACCCGGTGCCGTAACCTCATCACAATTAGCTGCTGCATTGGAA
>JAAZNS010000251.1 GCA_012798185.1 Chloroflexota bacterium
CACTTGCTGTTTTAACTTTTCGGATGAATGTCATATATTCAATTTTAGCTCATCCCCCTTCTATTTTTTCTCGTTAGTGTCCTCAAAATGCCTTTTTTACGAGTAAATTTGCTGTTTTTTTCCTAAAATGAGAAACTCAGGAGCTAGGGATAGTCACTAATCTAAGCTCTTAGAAAATTGTTAATATAGTTATATTATCCTAGATAACGACAAACTGCGATAGTGCTATTTAATAATGGCAAATATCATGGATATATTCGTACAAATATATATTTTGCCTATGAAAATGATAAGTTAAAGGGAAATGACTAATTTCTTTTTTCCCATTCTTCATCATTAACCAATGTTACCACACGAAATGCCTCTGCATATTTCATCTCCTTACCCTTAGCGTATTCGGCAGCCCATTGACGAATTTGTTCGCTAGGGTCCCACTCGCCCATCTGGCTTTTATGAGCGCGTAAGGCTGCTATTTTTATTTCGATCGTTTCCTCAATATTGATATATTGATCAGCGGGTCCCCATTCTGAAACGTAAACTTTACGCGGTTTATGGGCAGATAATCCTTCCTCTGCCAATTCCTCAAATAAATTAGGTTGGCCAGCGGCAGGGAATACTGCATCTAAAGCTGCAGTTGCTGCTGCCCGATGATCGGGATGATTGATATAATCCTCGCCTGCCCACATGATAGTCGGATCTCCGGTAATCACTACTTCTGGCTTGAATCGCCGTATTTCTCTGACCAGTTTTTTTCGCAATTCCAGCGTTGGTTGTAGTAAACCATCAGGTTCTCTCAAAAAAACTACATCTTTTACACCAACAATTTCAGCAGCTGCGATTTGTTCTTTTTCCCTGATTTCAGCTGCTCTGGCTTTAGTCATCCCGTTTTCAGCAATTCCAACTTCGCCGCTGGTACATAAAACATAAGCAATTCTACTTCCTAAACGGCTCCATCGTGCAACAGTCCCCGCACAGGAGAATTCGATATCATCCGGATGAGCGACAATCACCATCACACTCTCCGGTACATAAAATTGGTAACTCATTGAAATTCATCTCCGATGCTCATTAATGTATAAAATCAATAATATCATAAAACCACTTGAGCATAAATTATTGATTCCCAGGAACTGCCAAACCAGCAAAATTGAAATTTCGAATTTATGCCTGAGCTTTTCCACGATAGCCTGTTAAACCACAATATCTATTTATGGGTGTATTCAAATATATTCTGCCTCTTCAAATGTAACTCGAGTAATTTCAGATTATTAATAACCAACAATCGATAACAGCCAATTATTTTGGATTGACATTCATCATAATTATTCTATACTATGATTGTATTAATAAAATATTGCCAAAGGATTTTTTTAACAAACGACTGGAGGAGAAAATGGATGAAAAAGTTTGGTTAAAGCATTACGATGACGGAGTTCCTTCATCGATAGATTATCCTAAAATCCCCTTATTTCATTTTTTAGATGAATCAGCGCACAAATATCCAAATTCGCCCTGCACAATTTTCAAAGGGGCAGTGATAACTTATCGGGAAATGAATGAATTAACCGACCGACTGGCAGCAGCATTGTCACAACTAGGGGTAAAAAAAGGAGATCGGGTTGGCATCCTGATGCCTAATACACCGCAATTTGTGATGGCATATTTTGCTATTTTGAAAATTGGCGGAGTGGTTGTAGCTACCAATCCCTTATATACTGCGCCAGAAATTCAGAGGCAGATAGTCGATGCTGGTATTGAAATAATGCTGGTAATGAGTAATTTTTACGAAACAGTAAAAAAAATCCAAGCCAAGACAAAGATTCGCACCTTCATTGTCACTAATATTAAAGAAACTCTCCCGCCTCTTATCGCCCTACTATTCACGATTGCGAAAGAAAAAAAAGGCGGTTTTCGCGTCGATATAGGACCGGGTGACTATTGGTTACAGGATTTGATCAAAAAATATTCTCCCCAAGACCGTCCTAAAGTGGAAGTTACGGGTGATGATGTCGCATTATTTCAATACAGCGGCGGTACAACCGGTGATTCGAAAGGGGCAATTGCACTGCATCGAAACCTTGTAGCAAATTCCATGCAGATCGCTTCCTGGCTTCCTAATATTGCCGAAGGAAAAGAAGTGGTATTGATGGCTATTCCTCTGTTTCATGTTTATGGCATGGTGGCTGGGATGTGTTTTGCAGTAAAAGCAGGTGCTTCTATGGTGATGATCCCCAACCCCAGGGACATGAAGGATGTCTTGACTAATATTCAGAAATATAATGCAACAATTTACCCCGGTGTTCCTACCATGTATAACGCGATAAATAATCACCCGGATGTCTTGGCTGGAAAATACAACCTCAGCACAATCAAAGCGTGTATTTCGGGGTCAGCCCCATTGATGAGAGAAACAAAAATAAAATTTGAAGAACTTACCGGTGGAAAACTAGTCGAAGGATATGGACTTTCCGAAGCGCCAACTGCCACACACTGCAATCCTTTATTCGGGTTTAACCCTCCCGGTTCGATTGGTATTCCCTTCCCCGATGTTGATTGCCGGATTATCAGCCTCGATGACGAAGTTACACCTTTAGCCCCCGGTGAAGTTGGCGAATTAGTAATAAAAGGACCTCAAGTCTTTATAGGATATCACAACATGCCCACAGAAACAAATAATGCCTTGCGAGACGGATGGCTTTATACCGGTGATATCGCCCGTATGGACGAAGAAGGGTATTTCTATATTGTTGATCGTAAAAAAGAATTGATCAAACCTGGCGGATATCAGGTTTGGCCTAGAGAAGTGGAAGAGGTGATCGCCACTCATCCTAAAGTTCTAGAGGTTGGTGTGGCTGGGGTTCCTGACCCTTACCGCGGAGAAACCGTTAAAGCCTGGGTTGTGGTGAAACCCGGTGAAGCTTTAACTGAACAAGAAGTTAAAGAATGGTGTAAGGATAAATTAGCCAAGTTTAAAATCCCAACCCTGGTCGAATTTCGAAAAGAACTCCCCAAAACGATGGTAGGGAAAATATTACGCCGTGAGTTGGTTAAAGAACATAAAGAAGGCACGTCAGGTTAATATCCGAATGATAAGCAATATCGATTTTAGGTTACACGTAGATGGGTATGGGCAATTATTAATATTGGGTGGGATTTAGTTATATCATCCCATACCGTTTTAACGCAGCTTCTAAAATCATATTTACTAATTGGGTATGGTCAATCTGATCAGCTGCTGCCTCAATAACTAAATCTGAAACCCCCGGTGAAAGCCCTGGTAATGGATTTATTTCTAGAATATAAGGCCTTAAATTATCATTAATATCCAATCGAAAATCGATCCGTGAAACATCCAGCGCACCTATAACCCTAAAAACAGCAGCTGCAAGCCAATTTAATTCATCGACCAAATCTTGATCTAATGGAGCAGGGCAAAGATAATTTAACTTATCAGCATAATCCACTTTAAGACGCCCGCTGTATACACCATCCGAATCAATATAGGGCTTCAAATCTACTTCCAGGGGTGGTAGAAATCGCAGTCCTTCTTGAATACGAGGTGCATATTCGTCATATGGGAGCCGACGCGCTACTGGTCCTTTAAGATTCCCGACAACTCCCACAGTGATTTCTCTTCCCTCGATGTATTTTTCCACCAATGCTGTCTGTCTATATCGGTCAAATATATAGCCAACTTGTTCCCGTAAATCATGCTCATTATAAACAATTGACCTCAAACTTACTCCCATTCCTGTACCTTCATGGCTAGGCTTTACAAATAATGGGAACCTCAATTCATTGCTGAGTGGTTCATCAATCCGTTCGAATGCTTGGAAAGGGGGTGTGGGTAAATCGTGATATGTCAGAACTCGTTTCGGCATTGGTTTATCAAGAGCAAGAGCTAATGTAAGTACCTTTGACCCTGTATAAGGTATCTGTAACATTTCTAATATCGCTGGGATTTGTGCTTCACGGGCATCTCCGAAATGCCCTTCGCAAATATTAAAACAAATATCAGGTTTATATTTTCGAATACCATCAACTAAAGTAATATCACCTTCAAAAAATTCACATATATAACCACTACTCCGAATCGCCTCTACTAATGCAGTTACTGTCGATTCTGAATCAAGGTCATCCCACTGGTCAGGCGGCATTCCCTCTAATTTGGGTGCTTTTATTTTTATATTTGCCAATAACGCGACTCTAAATTTTTCCATCTTCTTTCCTTTACCATGTAAATGGGTATAAATAATCAATCTTTAGAATATATTTAGATGACCATAATGTCAATAGGTCGGTTGGAATTGCTGCGTAATATCAATCTTACAGTTATCAGAAATATAATTGGGCAACGATTGTGCCATAAATATTTATTCGATACCTAATCATGCTATAGTGAAAACGTTCCAAATTTGATACGTGCTAATACACAATCTCACCCAATTTGGACGAGTAATCTTGGCTCACCTAAGCTTCTGATGATTCCAAATTAGTTTTTTCCCTCTCTAGAATGCTATAGTTAATGAGTTCACCCTCTGTGTTTTTTATGGTTGCCACAGCATTCTGAAACCTTTGGCTTAATTCGAATAATGAATTTTTTATTTCTTCGAATGAAGGGCTTAATCCTGGTACGTTACCACTAAATTGCCAGCGTCTTTTTATTTGGTGATATTGTTTTACATATTCTCGTTTAATGGCACGGATGCTTGCTGCAGCTAAACGATTGTCGCCAAGATTTTGTTCAAGCAGAGACCATTTCTGATTGATTGCTTCTAAACCATCTTCCATTTCTGCAATGACCTGCCGCTCATACCGGCATAATTCGATAGCATTCATCGCCATAATAATAAATTCCTGATATTTTATTGACAATTCACCTAGCTTCTTAACCCAAATAATCGCCCTCATGGATTGTGTATTTTTCTTATCCCAAATTGCATCGATCACAGAAAATTCTGATTTCAATGATGACATAGTATAGGATGTTGGCGGCCAGCTTCGTTTTTCCGGTATATGTTCGGCTGCCATTAATATTTGTTTCTGCGCAAATTCTTTTTGCATCAAGGCTGCTTGATACGCTTCAATAATTGGTATTTCAATTGTCTCGGTTAATTCATTGGTTACAGCGACTAAATTGTGCCACAAGTCATTTTTAGATTTTAATTTAAGAACAGGATTGCCCTTTACCAGCTCATCACCGAGTATAGCATCCATAGTTTTTTTGCTCACATCAGCTTGAGATAAGAGGTTTCGAGCTTGAAATATGATTACATCATCTAAATTAAGGATATTTTCCAGTCTTGCCACTTTCTCCTGTAATTTCTTTTTTAATTCTTCGATATCCTTATCTAAAAAAACTGCCCAGCGGTTGCACGCTAATTCAACCCGGTGATCGAAGGCTTGGGTAGTCAAACGCTTCTTTTCTATGGTGCCTTCAGATATATTTGCGTTGATACGAAATAAAGAATCCAGATTTTTCTTTAACCGATTGATTTCTCTCTCTGCACCTTGTTTAATTAAAAGGGGATTGCTATTTATCATCGGTATTAATTGATTGATTAACGCTTGATTCTTTTGAAGAATCTCGTGGATTTTATGTTCTTCCTCCCGGAAAAGGGTCAGGTAACTTTTTACTTCCGAGATTTGTTCACGTAAAAAAGCATAACTATTGTGCAATGAACGCATTTCAACTAAATATGCAGGAATCATTGATTGACGGATTTCGGAATCTGATAGCTCTTGTAAAATAATTTGATGCTTCTTTTGAATTGCATCTAGATACTGAGCTAACTCATTAATGGGTAAATTTTTGGGGAAATTTGCCTGATTGTATTTCCCTGCCTGTTCGAGTATCCGCTTGGCTTCTTGCGACCAATATAACCCTTGGTTGATCTCTTCAGTATGGTAAAGCGATATCAATGCTTCATGATTCACAGCGGTATGCTTTACCCGAGAGGATAATTCTACGATATCTTTATATAATTCCAGGGCAAGTGTAAGATGATTTTGGATTTCATCGGGTGTTCGCAGTTTATCCACAACGATTATTTCATTTTTACGTTTGTCGATTGAAAATTTCTGCTCAGCTGATTCATCCCAAGTGACTGCAAAAACTGGATGGTTTCTCAACTGAGTAATTTGATTATCGATGCGGGCTGCTTCCGAGGTAATTTGTTCTAATAATGGCTCTAGAATTGATTGATTTCTACGCGCTTGTTTTACATTATCAGTTGTTTCCGTGACCAAATGTTGTATCCGGTCCGCTTCATGCATCATTTCCGGCAAACTTTCAATTTCAACCCTGTTTAGCGTATCGCTTAAAATATCACCAATAGATTGAATAGTTTTCAGGTTTTCAAGAATATTTCCTAAAGCTATCTTTTCACTCGAACCTATCATTAATTGTTGGGCATGAGATAATGCTGTTTGCATATTAATGATTTTTTCTTTGGTTAATAGAAAATCTGCCCAATATTGATCGATTAAGTTACTCACGTTATCTAATATGGGTGATATTTCTACATAAATTTCATAAACGTCACAGATCGTTTCATGATCGATATTTTGTATTACTTCTACTTTAGAATACTTGATGAGTTCTTGGGGAATTGATATGATTTTTTGAGATACCTGATTGATGGTTTTTCTAGCATCATCGATCAATTTTCCATGAATATGATGTTGCTCGAGATTTTGTAGATTTGCATGGACAATATGATATTTTTCTGAAATTTCCCTTATCCTACTGGTGACCTCCCATCCCAGCTCGGCAATCTCACGAGTCTGGGCAGATACCTCAGCGAGGTGTACACTTACCGTTTCAATTTTTCCCAAAAGTTCTCCAGCAGAAGCTTTTAATTGAAAGAATTCCGACCCGGTCAGATACGAAAATAAAGCACTAAGTTTACTGCGGTTTTCCCATCGGGTGATTTTTTCTTGGATGCGGATATATTGATCTTTTGTTGCATTAAACGCAATTTCTAACCGGGATAATTCGCTTGTAAATTTCGTTACTCGAGAGAGATAAGGCTCTCGGTTAAGTATTTGATTTTGTCTTAAATTAACTTGCAAAGCATGAATGCTCGATTGTATTTCCCGTATTGATTTTTGGATGCGTTTCAATATATTAAAAAGAGAAATCCTGAGCGATCTATTTTTAAAATATCCAATCAGGATAGAGATTAAAATAAAAATCCCTACAACTATCAAACCTATCATAAAATCAACCAAACTATGGTCGAACATGTAATCACGCTAGCGCCGATGCTTGGCTAACCATTCAATAATCGTCTGTTCAACGTTTTTTTCATACCCCGCTTCGACATAGAACCATTTAATAGTTGGATCGTCTGGTTTAAACCAATTGGCTTGATGCCGTACAAAAACCCGCGTACGACGTTTTATCAAAACAACTGCCTCCTCAAGACTGGTTTTCCCTAACAAATAATCAACTAATTCTCGGTATCCAATGGCAGAAAATCCGGGTAAATCAGGTGAATACCCCATATTAAGTAATTTTTGAACTTCATCAACAAACCCCGCACCAATCATAGCTTCCACCCGGGCATCGATTCGTTGATATAACTCTACCCGCGGGCGGCATAATCCAATTTTACAAATACGATAAGGTGATGCCTGATTTTGGCGCAGCTCACTGAAGCGTGAACCAGTCGAGAAGATCACCTCTAACGCGCGGATAGTTCTTCGTAAATTTTGCGGTTCGATTTGGCTCGCAGCAAGAGGATCAATTACAGCCAGGCGTTCATGGAGTTTTTCTACGCCAATTTCTTTGCCCCAATTTTCCAAAATTTTCCTCAATGCATGATCAGGTTTTACGGCTGGGATTCCCCACCCTTCGGTAATTGCGCGAATATATTGCCCTGTGCCTCCTACTAGAACCGGTAATTTACCGCGCTTGGTGATATCAATGATTGTTTTATCAACAGCTTGTTTAAATTCAGCCAAACTCCAGGGTTTATCCAAATCAGTCACATTGATAAGGTGATGTGGAACAACCGCCATTTCTTCCATGGTGGGTTTGGCTGTTCCAATATCCATTCCCCGATAAATCAACCTCGAATCACCCGAAATAATCTCCCCATTTAAATTCTTTGCCAGTTTAATCGATAACTCGGTTTTACCAACTGCTGTTGCCCCTAATATCACGACCAAGGGTGATTGTGCCTCATCTGAATGATCCTGAAACGCCTTAGGTTCGCTTTGAAATTTCATGTTCATCATACCTGAATGACATTTTCAAAATGGGTGATAGTTGGTGTTTCTCTCGAATCCGGCTTTTCAACTGCAATGATATCCACTCGCCAGCTTTCTTCAATTTCTGGGTGTTCCTGGAAATATGATGATATCGAAGCAATTAAATGCTCCTGTTTTCGCCGGGTAACAGATATCTCGGGCGGACCATATTTCTTTGTGGCGCGGGTTTTTACTTCTACAAATACAAGATTGCCTTCTGGATTCTGCCGGGCAAGCAGATCGATTTCCCCAAATGGTGTTCTTATATTGCGTGACAGGATTGTGTAACCCTTCTGCTCTAAATAGTACGCTGCATATTCCTCCCCCCATGTTCCCAACGATAGATGATGCCGTTTTATCTTTCCCATTTATCAAGAATGCGTCGAAGTCGTATACGAAAACTGCGTCGTTTTTCAAGTGATTGATTGATTACTTCCTGGTATTTTTCAATCATCATTTTCGATGTTTTTATTATTGAATATGATTCTGCTCTTTCACGAGCTGATTTTTTCATTTGTCGGCGAACTTCATGTTCGGTTACCATTTTTACCATTATCGCGGTAAAAGCTGCTAAATCTTCATCTTCGGCTAAATAACCATTCACACCATCTTGGACAATATCACCCACTCCGGGAGATTTTATGCCAAGAACAGGTAAGCCAACCGCCATTGCTTCAATCACCGATAATGGATGAACTTCAGTGATAGATGCTGTAGCATAGATATCGCCGGTCGCCAGGTAACGTCGAATATCCTCATATGGAACCATTCCAAAAAATTTAACTTTGGAACTCATTCCCAAATGGTCAACAAGATCGGTTAAGTTATCACGCTCTGGGCCATCACCCACTAATAATAATCCCAAGTTTTTATATGCCTTAGCAACACCAGCAAAACTACGGATTAAGAATGACAAGTTTTTTTCGGGACTTAACCTTCCCGTATATACTAGAAGTATGTCATTTTCAGAAAAACCCATTGAAGCCCGGTTGAGTGGCTCAATTTTTGCTTCGAATGGTTGAAGATCGACACCATTTGGCACTATTTCGATCGGCACAGTTACTCCAATATTTTGTAATATCGTTTTTACACTGGGCGAAGGGGAAATCACCATATTACAAGCCCGGCAAAATGACGGTAAATAGGCTGCAAGTGCCGTTTCGCTAATCGTTTCAGGTATTCCAGGTAAGTATGCTTTTGCATACAAATCATACCGGGTGTGGTTGGTAAAAACGATCGGGATACCCCGTGGTCGGCAGTACCTTAAAGCTAATGATCCGCTCAAAAACGGATGATGAACATGCACCACATCCATAGTGCGAAGTAATGCCCGCGCCTCCCGGCGGTAATTAATATTGAAAAAATATCCAGTATCGAGCAATGGTAAACCCGGAGAGCGGATAACATTCGATTCGTCATCTTGATAATCTTCATCGCTGAATGTAAAAATAAAAACTTGATGTCCTTCCTTTTCAAGAAACCGTTTATTAAGCGAAATGTAATTTGTTATTCCGCTGATATGCGGTTTGTAGACATCGGTCATCATCCCTATGCGCATGGGACCTCCCAGACAATGATTCTCCAATTAATTGTGGCATATCTTATCCTTAATCATTATATCTCGAACTTGGCAGTTATCCTGTAGGCGAGTACAATCTTCCTTGTGGAAAAATCCAATCATTTTTTACCTGTTGAACGACTCAGTACACTCGTTGCAGTTATCCTGCTGGCATATACGCTTGCTCGTTTTATCAGCATCCCCGACCAGGTGTTTACTATTCAAGTATTTGGCATATATATGGATATTAACTTTAATATCCGAACTCTTATTGTATTATTAGTGGTGGCATTAACCATTAGCGGCACCGATTGGCTTATTCGTAATCACCCCAGCATAAAAAAATCCAATCCCATTAAACATTGGTTTTTACCGTCACTTACTGCCTGGGTGATTGGCTTTCCTTTATTCATGCTCCCTTTAGGACCTTATTGGTGGACAAGCTTTTTCCTTGGAGGCTTATTATTAACCATTGTCTTAATATCTGAATACATTACAGTAAATCCACAAGATTTTCGGCAGCCAATAGCTACTGCCCTATTAACTGCGGTATCTTTCGCCATTTATCTTATTCTGTGTTTTTTTGTTCACTATGTTGGTGCCAGATTGATATTGATCCTGCCTGCGATTTTCCTTGCCAGCGGGCTGGTCAGCCTTCGAACATTAAACTTGCGCTTACCCGAAAGATGGTCTTTTTCTGAAGCGGGTATTATCGCTTTGATTTCTTCCCAGTTTGCTGCAGGCTTGCATTATTGGCCAATTTCTGCTTTTTCATACGGGCTTTCTTTATTAGGATTAACCTATGCGATTTGTACATTCTTTGCAAACCTGGCTGAATCCGAGTCGATCCGCAAAGCGATTATCGAACCGGGATTAGTTGCATTATTGATGATCGGATTTGCCTACTGGTATCGATAAACCTGATGTACTTTCAACAATTATCGATCTCTCGTTTACATTGGGATAAAATGCAAGCTCATGTAGCACACAATTACCCAATCGAGGCTTGCGGATTGCTTGCTGGGGTTAATACAAAGGTGTTTTCTGTATTTCCGGTCACGAATTCACTGAATAGTCAGACGCGCTATCGAATGGATGCTCAAGAACAATTATCGATTTTTCTGACCATCGAGAAGAGGAATTGGGATTTGCTTGGCATTTATCATTCCCACCCGAATGGACCTCCCTACCCGTCTCGAACCGATATTGACGAAGCGTACTATCCAGGAGTCGCTCAACTCATTTGGGTTCTCAACGATCAGATATGGACTTGCCATGCTTTTCATATTTATGATTGTAAGGTAAGTCAGATCGAATTGATTATTGAATAGGGGCTGTCCTAAAAGTCGATTTTGTCATGTTGAGCGTAGCGAAACATCCCTTTTATGTAATGAATAGACCCTTCGCTTCGCTCAGGGTGACAGCCTACTTTTAATACAGCCCCATAAAAATTCAAAAATATTATCAAAGAAATGTAACTTTAACACAATGAAAGTGTTTCGAGTATTGTAACTGCTCAGGTATAGTGGTAAAGCTTCGAATTTATGGTTTTTCGGGTATTGCGGTATCATAAACAGTGCATACTCGGGAACTCCCCTAATCTATCTGATTAGTTACCGAGAATTAAACAATGTATTTGAGGAAACCCTATGTTCATTTTACCCAATTTATTAATCTTGGTTATTTCTTATATA
>JAAZNS010000252.1 GCA_012798185.1 Chloroflexota bacterium
GCACGCCCGTTCCGCCCGAACGTGATTTTAAAGGGGAAAAGCTGGATGCCGGCACCGGTTTAATGGGTGCTCATCTTACCGGCATCCATTTACGGTTGCCGGGATATGACAAAAACGGTCCCACGCTGGAAATATTTAGTTATAACCGGCTTGAAGCGCGTCAGCCGGTAGCGGTTAACCGCTGCGGTTTTGGGCATATTGCATTTATAGTCGAGGATGTCCAAGATGCCCGGCAGGCTGTTTTGAAATCCGGCGGTGGCAGTGTGGGAGAAGTAGTTACACTGCAAATTGCCACGGGTGATCAGGTTACCTGGTGTTATGTCACCGATCCAGAAGGCAACATCATTGAGCTGCAATCGTGGTCGAAAGCATAAGCAACGGTTCAATGACAAATGAATAAATAACCGTCACGGCGTTGAGAGCGTAAAGACTTTTAAGACCGTCACTGATGGTTGACAGCTTTAACATATCCGGTGCAATAACAAGTATATCGGTGTCAAATTTGGAGGTATAAATTGCCCCAGCCTATTCTTTTTGAAGCCTGCGTCGATTCGATTGAATCGGCGATAGCGGCGCAGGAGGGCGGCGCCGACCGTGTTGAATTATGCGCAGATCTGTTGGAAGGCGGCATTACCCCCAGCGCCGGCTTGCTTTATCTCACCCGCCAGCATTTACAAATTCCCATCCATGTGCTCATCCGCCCGCGCGGCGGTGATTTTTGCTATTCAGACAGCGAATTCAATGTAATGCGCCTGGATATCGAAATTGCCAAGCAGTGCGGTGCAAACGGGGTGGTGATTGGGATATTAAAACCGGACGGCAGAGTGGATGTGGGACGCACGGCAACCCTGGTTGCCCTTGCGCGCCCGCTGAGTGTCACCTTTCACCGCGCCTTCGATATGGCAGAAGACCCCATTCAGGCATTGATGGCAATTATCAACCTGGGAATCGAGCGCATATTAACTTCGGGGCAGGCAGCTTCGGCATTGGAAGGTGCCAAATTGATTGGCGAGCTGGTGGAACGCGCTGGTGAACGAATCATTATTATGGCGGGCGCTGGCGTCAATGAACAAGATGTTGGTGAAATCATCCAATCTACGGGGGTGAAGGAGGTGCACGGCTCGCTGCGCGTCAGCCGCGAAAGCCCTATGACGTTCCGAAATCCAAATTGTTCGATGAGCAGTATAGCGGCTGTTTCGGATTATCAGCACTTCGTAACCAGCGCGGCACGGGTGCAGGCGCTGGTGCAGACCATTCGTTCATTATACTGAATTTGTGGAAATTTTATTCGATCACTTTTGCTCGTTTTAATACTTCTTCGAGCGCGTCGATCTCTAAGGGCTTTATCAACACTTCTGTAGCGCCCAGCGAGCGCATCCGCTCTTCGGTTTCCGGTTGATCATCGGAAGTGACTACCAGGATGGGTACGTCTTGAAAGCCGGGCAGCTGATGAATGTATTTGAGGAATTCAAAGCCATCCACGCCTGGCATATGAACATCCAGCAGAATCACATCTGGCTTTTTCTCGCGCATCATCAGCACAGCAGTCCGGGCGGTGTTGGCATGCACCCCTTTGATGCCAAATAGACCAAGAATTTTCAAGTGACTGCTGGCGGTTACCCACTTATCATCCACTACAAGGGCGAAAGGCATATCTTTGAACGGCTCCTTAATTAATTATACAGCTTACTATACCGCTTTAACATTAATATCAGAAGCGAAAGGCAATCAGCATAATAAACTGAAAAAGTTCCGGTCGTTACTATTAGTAGCTTGATTAATTAGGCAATCACTGGACATCACAGATGCTGATTTACGTCAGTGAGCAGCCCAAGACTTGGCGTTGATGACCATTATTTTTATAGCGGTAATAATATATCGAAACCTGCCGATCGTTGCCAGCCGTTCGATACGCGGGTTCGATGTAAGCAGGCGTTGATAAATAAGACTTCCCAATCGAAAAATGCAAATTGCTAAATTGAGTTCAGTCAATACCAGATATGGCGTCCAGCGCGGCAATCGGTCGACGATTTATTAAATCTATCCAAACCATTTATATGAATAATTTTGATTTTATGCGATAATCATCATAGCCTTTGCTTTCAATAATTTTCATTTATCATCTCAGCATTAATTGTTATAGATTTTTTCGATGGTTTCTTCGCAGCCAGTTGATCAATCCTGAATAAAAAAACAACTAACTCAATGACTAAATTGATAGTGAGGAGTAATCTCATGAAAATGAAGATGGTCTTTGTGAGTGTTGCTTTTGGATTGAGTTTAAGCATGGGACTATTATTATGGATGAAACCTGAAAAGGTTGCTACAGCGGCTATTAATGAGCCAGCCGCTATCCGCTGTGTGAAGCCTGGCGGAGGCAGCGGCTGCTTTGCTCATATTCAACAGGCTGTCAATGCTTCCAACGATGGCGATGTTATCCGCGTAGCTCAGGGGAGCTACCTTGAAACAGTATTGATTACCAAAAGTATTACCCTGGAAGGCGGTTGGAATCCATCGTTTACTGAGCGAAATTGGGATGTTTATCTGACTGAAATAAACGGCGATCGCGCCGGGTCGGTAATTCGACTTGATGGTATTATTTCGCCTACCATTGAGGGTTTTATTATCACCGGCGGGAACGCCAGCAGCCACCTGGGCTGGGGTGGTGGTATTTTAGCCGATGGTGATTGGGATAAGGGAGGCTTGATTACTATCCGCCATAACATAATACGCGATAATATTGCTTGCTCTTCATCTTCGTGCCAGGGATACGGCGGCGGGATAATGATTTATGCCAATCGTTTTGTGATTGAAGATAATACCATTTCAGATAATATTGCTAGATCGTCTGGAAACGGCAGCGGGAGGGGAGGCGGGATTGCTTTATGGGGTTTTCCATCTGCAGGAACACTGAGTCATAACACGATCATCAGCAATACGGCAGTTATTTCTCCTACCGGTGTTTATGGTAGTGGTGAGGGCGGCGGAATTTGGAGTCAGGGTGATTGCGATCTTACCGCGGTTGACAATGAAATCCGTGAAAATTATGCCACGGTGGAGGGAACGGGGTATGGCGGAGGTGTATATGCCTGTGGAAATTATCATGAAAACCGCATTCTTACCAATACTGCCAGTGTGAATGGTGAAGGGTTAGGAGGGGGAGTTTATGCGTATTATGTTCCAGATTTCCAAGATAACTGGCTGCAGGGTAATTTGGCAAGCGCAAACAGCGATGGCAAAGGAGGAGGCATCTATGCGGTTTATCTCCAGGAGGCGCAAGGGAACACCATCTTAAAAAACCGGGCTACCCGCGGCGGGGGTGTTTTTTACCGAGAATACAACGGTTACCAGACGTTTTACCACAATCTAGTCTCAGAGAACTCAGCCACCGGTTTGAACTTAACCAATTTTGACGGAGGCGGGGGAATTTCCAGCGCGGCGGATTGGGTGGAAATAACCGGTAACGATTTGTTCTCTAATACAGGGCTGGCTGGTGGGGGAATATTGGTAACCGGTGGAGATCGATACATGGTGAATCAAAACCGGGTGCAGGGGAATCAATCCGTTGCTGGCGGTGGTTTATTCGTATATTCGGCTACGGGGGTTATTGCTCAAAACCAGATTGTTGACAATCATTCGCTTTGGTGGGGCGGAGGATTATTTTTATATGGAAAAGCCAGCCCAACTTTGAATGCAAATTCCGTATTAAATAATTCGGCACAGGGGTATTCCGGTTTTGCCGGTGGCGGTATGGTGATCGCGGTTGATACCGATACTCATGTTACTGCTACCAATCATATCATTGCCAATAATTGGGTTGATTCAGAAACAGCCGGCGGGGTTCATTGTGTTAGCGGTTCGTGTTCGCTGATCCATTGCACGATTGTCGATAATAAATTGGGTGTCAATCCCGGCGAAGGGGTGCGGATTGGAGCAGCGGGCGGTGAAAATGTGGTATGGAACAGCATCATCGCTGGGCATAATACCGGTGTGATAATAGGGGGGAGCGCGGCTGCCCAAATTGATTACAATGATTTTTATTACAACTCAACCAATGTGAACGGCGCAAGCCCGGGCAGCCATAATTTATATACCAACCCCCAATTTGTGAATTGGCTGGGAGGAGATTTTCATCTTACCATTGATTCGCTATTAATTAATGCAGCAGATATTAATTTAAGCATCTCCGATGATATCGATGGCTTGCCGCGTATCGACCAGCCCGATATCGGTGCCGATGAGTTTACCTGGATTTCTTTATTACCCGTTATATTAAACATAAACACAGGGTCCATTCCACATGAATAATTAATTGTTCAATGACAACATTGCTTTTGGCACGACTTTATCAGTGTATTTCACAAATCGATAGAAAGGGATATGGTTATCCTATAGGGAGACAATCATATCAAAAAGGAAACAGAGCTTATGGATAATAAAGTTTTGGTAACTTATGCCACCAAGTATGGTTCAACAGCACAGATAGCCGAAAAAATTGGTCAGACATTACACCAGGCTGGATTACAGGTGGATGTGCAGCCTGTCAAACAAATTCGCGATGTCGAACCTTATTCAGCCGTCATATTGGGCAGTGCGGTATACATCGGTGCCTGGCGCAAAGATGCGGTAAAATTCTTGCAGTACCACGAGCTGGCGCTGGCAAAAATCCCGGTTTGGCTTTTTTCCAGCGGACCAACGGGAAAAGGCGATCCGGTTACCCTGCTGCAAGGCTGGCGCTATCCTCAAGGGTTGCAGCCCATCATCAACCGCATCCAGCCGCGCGATATTGCTGTGTTTGGCGGCTTTGTGGATGAAAATAAAGTCAGCTTTATCGAGAAATGGATGATCAAAAACGTCAAGGCGCCGAGCGGCGATTTTCGGGATTGGAATGCCATTACCGCCTGGGCTCAAGAGATTATCCGGGTGTTAAATAGCAGCTCTTGAATTTTAAGATAAACTTCCGAGATGCAGAGAGCGCGGAGATCGCCGCTGATTCTTTGATTACATTTCTCCGATCAACAGGGATTCAACGATGCACATTGAACCAATCACCCACCAAACCTGCCAGGAAGCAGCTCATGTGCTGGGGCGCGCTTTCGCCGACGAGCCGGTATCGATAGCGATTTATAAAGGCAGCGACCCTGATGAACGAATTCACAATCTAACAGCCGATTTTACCATCGAGGTGGAAGATTGCATCCGGCGCGGCATCCCGCTGCAAATATCTGAAGCGGGCAAAATGGTTGCTGCTGCAACCATTTATCCGCCAGGTACTTATCCATTTCCGTGGATATACCAGGCACGCCTGATGTTTTTTGCCATCCTTGATTCTAGGCGCGTTAGTGTGCGTGCTTCGCTGAGATGGCAGCTGGCGGCAGGGAAAATTCACCCTAAAGAACCGCATTATTATTTCCAATACCTGGGAGTGCTGCCGGAATACCAGGGTAAGGGGTATGGCACTGCCATGATGCAGTATTTTACAGCTCTTGCCGATCAAACCAAAATGCCTGGATATTTGGAGACTGCCAGCGCTGGGGCAGTGCCGATGTACCGCCGAAACGGTTTCGAGACGCTGGTGGAAAAGGAGATCATCGGGATAAGAGCGTGGTTTATGTGGCGGAAACCAATCAATGGAACGGGAGAGCTTCGAAGATGACGGCGAGGGTTTTGATAAAATTCGACCACTAGTGTTGAATACAAGGCAAGAAAATCAATTTTGGAGGTAATACGTGCATCACAACCGGAACACTCACATCGGGGTTCGTGGTATTTGCACTTAAAATGTAAAGTGTGCCAGTGTACTGACCTGTCTGGCTAACCGCTGAAGCATCAAAGGTGATTTCGACAACCTGGTTTTGGGTCGAGGAAAGTGAGCCATTTTTGGGGTTTTCCTGCAGCCAGGGGATGGCATAAATGCCCTGGAGTGTGATGGCATCTAAACCAATTTGTGCCCCATCATAACCGACGTATTCGAAGCCTATCCTCACCGGCTGGTCGGGCATTATCGCACCCAGGTCAAAGACGCTCTGCGACCAGGTAAAAGAAGCCGTCCAGGCATCGTCGCCTTTGCCGATCAAGATATCATCGCTGCCGCCGATTTCCCCCACCACCAGCCAAATATTCAAATCGCAGTTATTATACGTATCACTGCACCAATAGAGACTGCCCATCGACCAAAATGAAAGGGTCCCAGCCACAGGCGCAAGTTGGGGGCTGAGCAGCCACTCGTCTTGAAATGCCGGGGCAGGGTCGTAAGCCACATTGGCGGCGTATGAACCGGAATACCGGATGCTGGATAAAGTCTCCCAATTATAGCTGGTGTTGCTCGTCACTTCATTCCAGCCGCTGGGAGGCATTGCGCCTCCTTCGAAACCCTCGTCGAGCAAAGCGGCTTCGGTATTTTGGATGGCATTTATCGGGCTGCTTCGCCCGACAATGTCCGGCGAACGGCGTGCATCTGGTATTAGGGAACTGGCAGCCTGATGTACTGCAGGGACATTTTTCGATATCGATTCCATCTGAAACCCGCCCAGTTCTTCCTGTAGAGAAAATGTGACAGGTAATTCGCTGGCGGTGGTCAGGGTGAGTGGAATGCTGGTGCGTGCTCCCAATATCATTGAAGATTCCAATATCGCCGGTGTTCGCTGTAAAGCACTGAACGGTGTAAGATTGATATTCAGGGTGGTGGTTATATTCGGCGATATCGACACCCCGCCGATCGTGTTTGTCCAGTATCCCGAAGCTGCAACGGTGATTGTGTATACACCAGCCGGCAAGGTTAACGAATAAACGCCGCCCGCACCGCTGGTAGTCTGGTTGGAACCAAGAGCAGAAACCACCGCCCCAACGATCGGGGAGGCAGAGTTTTGGTCTGAAATCGTACCATTCAGGGAGCCTGTTTGGTTGTTTTCTAGATTGACGATGCTGACCGATAAAAGGGTCATGCCTGAATAACTGCCGCCCCAGGTCATGTTATGGGTGGCATAATCCCATGTATCATGGATGTAAATTGTAGAGGGATCGCTATAGCCGACGCCAACAACCGTGTGACCCTGAAGGTTGAGCATCACCGGTCTGCCGGCATCGATTTCCGCTTTATACATGGCGTACGTGAATCCCCCACTGTTATTATCGGTTTTTTGGTTATAACAATCGGTTACTGTATAGCCCCGGGCTTCGTAAAAGAGTTTTCTCCCATAGGTACCATCGCGCGTGATGCCGTACGTAACCATATCATCGCAGGTCAGGCGGGCAGGGGAGCTTGTCCAGGTATAAAATGTGGTTGAACCATCTGAATTACCATAGGCAGATTGACTGGTTTTCATAAAATCGCCAATCGCATCACCCCAGGTATGCTGTGTCCAGCCATTGGTTATGTAAGGATCTTGGGTAGTGCTGCCATATTGGACCCAATAATCATCGATTGAACCTCGCCCTATCCTGCCATCCAACCCGTTATGAGAGGCAGTTAATGGGCATTGCTCATAGGTGTCTTGTCCATCCGAAAAATCAGGCCAAATGCTGCTATCTAATGGCATAACACCGCCGTTGGACGGTCCGCTGTACATATTAGGAAAACCATTGCGGTCGTAGTAAGCAGCAATCATAGCGCCGGAGGTGGCAGAACATCCCATAAACCAATCATAAGCGGGGACATTAAGTGTATTCGTACCCATGAGGAGGTTAGGCTCGGGTAAAGCAATTGCAGCAAGCTGTTGTTCATACCCCTTGGGCGGTTTGGAAGGACCATTGATGATGGTTTTTTCTATTAGTAATCCATCTCCAGCAACGATGGTTTCAGTGCTGTAATAAGGATTTTCTCCATCGTCTGCAGAAGCCCATATTAGTGAGATGGATGAAAGAATGGTCAATAGAACAAGCAGTGCTACTAAATATTTTTTCATTGAAAATTCTGTGTTATATTTCCATTTTAGTGAATAGGTGCATGGTTGAAATAAATCTTAAAATCAAAAATACAAAAATAATAGCAGGATACAAAATAATTGCAATAGTATATCATCGATATAGGAAAAAAGTACCTAACACTATTAAAAGCTGATATATTGTGGAAGAATAATCACTGCCGCGTCTTCGTTTTCCCTGATCGAAAGACTAGTACCAGAGTTATATCCAGCAATCAGACAGCTGACCGTTGATTTTTAGTTCGAGACTTAGCATCGTTTAGTCGGTATTTGGAAATGTGAGCTTTCATATGCCTCGTCGTATCGAAACTACCGCCTCTCGTACTGCTAAAATGACCTGCCTTTCCAGGGCAGCCTCATTTATGGAAACAAATCCAAGTTACCGCAGCGACGATTCGATTGCCCCGTTATTGCTCCCGGATTTTTTACGGCTCTTGTATCATTTTTCTGCGATCCGCAACACCATCACTCGTAAAATAGCGCCTCTTGGTATTTATGAATATGTCATTGCACGGACGAAATATATCGACGATGTATTTATGCGAGCCTTGGTGGAGCAATTCGACCAGATCTTGATCTTTGGCGCAGGTTTCGATACGCGCGCTTTGCGATTCCAAAACACAGCACAAAACACCCGCCTGTTTGAGTTGGATGTCCCAACAACCCAGCTAGCCAAGATTAGGCAATATCATCATCGGGGATTGACCATTCCCGCCAATTTAACCTTTATTGCCATCGATTTCGATAAAGATTCGCTTTCCGGTAAATTGGATGAAGATGGCTTTCGGAAAAGCCAACGCTGTTTATTCATCCTGGAGGGGTTGTTGATGTATTTACAGCCCGACTCAGTAAGAATGACTTTGCGCACCATTCAAGAATATGCCGGAAAAGGCCGCTCTTGAGCCATTTTTAGCCGAATTCGAATTCAACATCATTGATCAAAAAGACGCCACGGCATTGGAAAAAGCTTTTTTTATCGATGCAAGCGGGAAGTTAACAGGAAAAGTCAATGGCACCCATTGCCTTGTAACTGCTGTAAAATTATGAAAGGAGAAATTCGCACGAGTAAAAACGCAATCATCGTTGTTGTTGACCTAAAGGATATTGTCAATAAATCATTTGCCATATCCTGATCATTCTTGATAATCCCCATACCCGATATTCGCTCTTGCAATGGAGTCCACCATGAACACTGCCCCGAAAACTGTCGTTATCACCGGCGCATCCACAGGCATAGGCGTGGAAGCCGCGCTCTATTTTTTTGAACGCGACTGGAATACCATTGCCACCCTGCGCCACCCTGAAAAACGACGCACCCTTTTACACGAACGAGGTTTGCCTGATCTGCTGCATCTAGATGTAACCGATCCGGCTTCTATACAGCCTGTCATACAATATGCCCTGGATAAATACCAGAAGATCGATGTATTGGTAAACAACGCCGGCTATGCTGTGTTTGGGCCTTTTGAGGCTGTCAGTCAGCAGCAGCTCACCCGCCAGTTCGATACCAATGTTTTTGGATTAATGGAGATCACCCGTCAGATATTGCCGGTATTCCGCCAGCAGAAACGCGGTGTACTGATCAATGTCGCTTCTATGGGCGGGCGGATTGGCTTCCCGCTCTACAGTCTTTATAACGCTACCAAGTGGGCGGTGGAAGGTTTCACCGAATCGTTGCAATACGAATTGAAGCCGCTTAATATTAAAGTCAAGCTAATCGAACCGGGTGTCATCAAAACAGATTTCTATGAACGCTCGCTGGACACCACTGACAACATCGGCTGGGCGGAACCTTATGGCGCAATCATCCAACGCGGCAAGAAATGGGATGCTGAATTTGCCATGCGCAAAGGCACCGAACCGAAGGAGGTAGCAAAGGTCATCTATAAGGCAGCCACCGATAAGACCAATCGTCTGCGCTACATAGTGGGCAGCGATGCTCGCCAGGTTTCGTTCATCCGCCGCATATTACCCGAAAGCCTGTTTTATCGTATATTGGAAAGAGCAGTGTTGGATTAATATTTTAAACAAGTTTGGTTGATTTTTCGATGTCAACCAGTAAGTATAGAATAATGACCTCTATTCAGTGGCTTAATGATTATTTTCGCAAGCTCCAAACTCAAGAAAAATATTCCGGCGTGGTATTGATAACCCAGGGTAGCAGGAAATTATTTTCGGGAGCGTATGGTTATGCCAGCCGAGCTTGGAAGATTAATAACACCCTACAAACGCGTTTTGATACCGCTTCGGTGACCAAACTTTTCACGGCAATTGCCACCTTGCAGCTGATCGACCAGGGACATTTCACCCTAGAAACGCCGGTGATCGATTTCCTCGGCATTACCGATACTGCTATATCCAAAGCAGTGAATGTGTTTCACCTGCTGACCCACTCCTCCGGGATTGGCGATGACGCTGAAGAAGAGAACAACGAAAGTTACGAGGATTTATGGAAAGATAAACCCAATTATTCGGTTAAAACTACCTCTGATTTTCTCCCTCAATTTATCCATAAGCCGCCTAATTTTCCGTCCGCGCAAGCCTGCCGCTATAACAATTATGGTTATATCCTGCTGGGGTTGATGGTCGAAAAAGTGAGTGGTCTGGATTACCGTGCTTATGTGAAGGAGCAATTCTTCAATAGGTGATAATGTTTAACCGAAATTTTCGTTTATTTATTCAATTTCTGAACGAGAACCAGGTGCGTTATCTGGTTGTGGGCAGCTATGCCGCTACCTTGCATGGTTTCCCGCGTCGGCTGAAAAACCTAGAAATCTGGGTCGAAGCCTCACCGGGAAATGCCAGGCGTATGGCTGCGGTAATAGAAAAATTGGGTTTAGTGTCATTGAGCCTCGAAGAGAGCGATTTTCAATTAGAAGATCGCATTATTCAAATTGATTTTTCGCCGAAATGCCGCGCTATTCTTAACACACTGAATGAAATCGAATTTGGCGCTTGCTTCGAAAAGCGTGTGCAAAAGAAAGCCGATGAAATGACCGTGGATGTTATTCCCTTAGAGCATTTGCGGATCAATAAATCCAACCTTTGGGTGGTTACCGGTTTGGGCAGAAGGTAAAAAATCACGATTGAAAGCTGAAAAAAGGGAACAGATACTTATATCCCGCAATTCACTGCTTCGGTAATAAAGGGGCTCGATTTTATGATTGGATTATTTGAAATTCTTCCAATCCAAATATTATGGTTATGCTGTTGGGGTGCATGGTTATCCACGATATCAAAGACCTGGGTAAATGGGATCAAGTCGTCGCCCCATAATGCATGCTGAATGATTTGTTAAAAAACCAGAACAAGAATGTAAAAGGGGCTATCCTTTGAATAGTCTATTGACCTGAGTGAAGCAAAGAGCCTATTTATTATTTAGATGTTTTGCTTTGCTTCATGCAACACATTTCGTGCAACATGACATTTTTGACTTTTTAGAC
>JAAZNS010000253.1 GCA_012798185.1 Chloroflexota bacterium
AAGATTTCGCCGGAAAGACCAATTCTCATCTCCAAATGGAGATGTTCAACCCCAGCATTGCCGGTTTTTCCCACCTTACCAAGGGGTTGGCATGGATTGATATTTTCACCAATTGTTCGAACTTCCATGCTTTCCAGGTGACCATATAGTATATATATCGACTGATGATTTTCGATCCCTAAGGTTTGTACCGCTTCAAGAGGTAAAAAATCATACACTGTTTCGACGATCAAGGCATTTCCATATGGGAATCTATCTTCAATGATCCCAGCGATTTTTCCCCCATATACCGATTGTACGGTCTCACCGGCTATGGATTCTCGTCCAAAACGCCGGTAAAACGCGAAATCAACACCCTGATGACGGTCATCTTTCCCTTTGGGAGGTGGTTTATATGGATCGGAAATAACTGTGGCTAATTCATTCAATGGTACTGAGAATAAGGGTGAACATATTTGATTTATATGAACCTGAGTCATCTTGGGCAACGGCGTTTTTTCACCCAGTAAAAAAGCACCTTGACCGACCATGGGGGTCGTTTCGTCTGGTTCAGGTTGCACCAATTCGAGGTCAGAATTTGGTGTTATTTCCTTTTTTATATTAAATAAATTACCCTCTTCAACGTTATCAACTTTAACCGATACTGTTTTCCTGACCTCAATACACCCAGATAATTTAATAAACAAAGCCAATACGATAAAAATTTTTATTTTTATCACATACCACCAACCCAATCATTACTTGATTTCGATATTCTACCTGGGTTTCAATAAAAGTATATAGACAATATTTCCTGATCGGTGGATTATAATTGCTTATAATATTTGATTGACAAAATCTTCTGAGCGAGATAAAATCCTGCATATGATTAATTTGACGATTTCATTGCATCATCATAGCATCAGCCTCCCCCCTGCCTGACCGGAGGATTTTTTAGATTACACATTTTCGTAATTTACCCCCCGGTTCGCCGGGGGGTTTTGTTTTACATTAAATTACACGAAAGAAGATGACTTATGCCTGAGATTGATTCGATTACTTCAAGAATATCTCTCCCTTCGAAAGGACGTCTGGCGGATGACGCTCTTTCCTTCCTCAACGCATGTGGTTTAACAGTCTATAAACCAAATCCCCGCCAATACGAAGCAATTATCCCGGCTCTGCCCGAATTATGTGTTCTATTCCAGCGTCCGGGAGATATCGTCGTAAGCGTCCAGGAAGGGAGTGTGGATTTTGGCATCACCGGATTAGATGTGGTCGAGGAGCGTAAGAATGGTAACGGCGATTTGATTTTGCTGCATGAAGCGCTTGGTTTTGGAAATTGCACTCTCAACCTGGCGGTTCCGGAAGCATGGGAAGATGTTACTGTTGTAGCAGATTTAGCCGTCAGATCCTTAAAACTAAATAGACCTCTGCGAGTGGCTACTAAATACCCAAACCTGGCGGGAAAATTCCTTCGCCAGCACGGTATTGCTCATACGCTAATTTCAGCCGAAGGCACGTTAGAAACCGCACCTGCTATTGGCTATGCCGATATAATCTGTGATGTCGTATCATCTGGTCAAACCCTGCGAGATAATCGTCTGCGACCGATTAGTGATGGTAATTTGCTTGCCTCTCAAGCTGTCTTAATTGCCAACACGCATGCTTTAAAAACCCGCCCGCATACTTTAAAAGTTGCCCAAACGCTGCTCGAGTTTTTCGAAGCATACCTGCGCGCTAGAGAAAACCTGGCTGTCTTCGCCAATATGCGTGGTTCTTCACCAGAAGAAATTGCCACGCTGATCTTTACGCGTTGTAATATCCGCGGTCTACAAGGACCCACTATCTCCCGTGTAATCGTACAGGATGATGATCCTAACTGGTATGCCGTTAATATCATCGTCCAGCGCAACCAGATCTTTCAAGCGATCAATGAACTGCGCGCCATCGGAGGCAGTGGCGTTGTGGTTATGCCGATCACTTATATTTTCGATGAAGAACCGCCTCGATACACCCGCATGTTAAAATTCCTCGAGGCTTATCAGGAACAATAAAGGAGGATAGCCTTGCTAAAAATCTATGATCCAATTTCGGCTAACCAGTGTATTTTGAAAAGAAAACCACTGGATGAATTTAAACTTCATGAGACAACCGCCAATCAGCTAGCTGCCTTGTTTGGTGAACCATTATCCGCAGATCAGGCGGTGGCAAGAATCATTTCTGATATTCGTAAAGATGGAGACAACGCCCTCCGGAAATGGTCAGAAAAACTAGATGGTAATACCTCAGGTTCTTTACGGGTTTCGGAAGCCGAACTGACCAACGCGTTGGCTGGCATTCCAGCAACTCAACGTGAGGCGCTGGAATTGGCTGCTCAGCGTATCCGCAGTTTTCACCAACGGCAACCTATGACCTCCTGGATGACGCAAGACCTGGGCGGTACGTTAGGGCAGCTCATACGCCCCATCCGCAGGGTTGGCATCTACGTACCGGCTGGAAGTGCTCCTCTCCCTTCCAGCGTACTAATGTCTGCGATTCCGGCACAAGTAGCCGGGGTTTCCGAAATCGCCCTGGTTACCCCTCCCGATCGGGCATCCGGAAAAATATCACCGATTATCCTGGCAGCTGCTGCATTGATCGGGTTGAATGAGGTATATGCTATTGGCGGTGCACAAGCTATTGCTGCCCTGGCTTTTGGGAGTGAGTCGATTTCGGCTGTAGATAAAATCTTCGGACCTGGTAATATTTTCGTCACCCTGGCAAAACGCCAGGTTTTTGGTGTGGTAGGCATTGACACACTGGCAGGTCCCACCGAAACAATGATTATTGCCGATGAAACCGCCCGTGCTCAGTGGCTAGCTGCTGACATGCTGGCGCAGGCTGAACACGATCCTCTTGCATCAGCTATCCTGCTCACCCCATCGCCGTCGCTGGCAGAAGCTGTTCGAGACGAGGTTTCCATACAGATGGCAACACTCAGCCGTTTGGAGATTATCAACATATCTTTTCAGCAGCGCAGCGGGATTGTTCTCACCCAGGATTTAGATCAGGCTATCAGCATGGCAAACCAATATGGGGCAGAACATTTATGTCTGGCTGTTGCCGATCCCTGGCGGTGGTCTCAAAAAGTAACCTGTGCCGGCGGTATTTTTCTTGGAGAACATTCTTTCGAAGTGTTGGGCGATTATGTTGCCGGGCCCAGCCATGTGATGCCTACCGGCGGATCAGCGCGGTATGCTTCACCGCTCAATGTGCTGGATTTCGTACACATTATCAGTGTCATTGCCCTTGATCCCAAAACAGCAGTACAGATTAGCCCTGCAGCAGCAGCGATTGCCCGG
>JAAZNS010000254.1 GCA_012798185.1 Chloroflexota bacterium
AGCCAAATCAAGCGGAACATATTTAGTTCATGACTGCTTTAAAATCTTAATTGCCTTGATGGGATCAGGATGGGCAAAAATAGTATTCCCTGCCACCAGTACATCTGCCCCGGCTTCACGCAGCAGTCGGGCATTTTCAAATGTGACTCCTCCATCAACTTCAATAAGCGACCGGCTGTCCGCTTTAATCAACATTTCTTTTAATTGCTTAATCTTATCTATGGTTTTAGAAATAAATTTTTGACCACCAAAACCGGGATTGACTGACATGAGAAGCACAAGGTCTACATCGTTCAGAATGTTTTCTAATAAACACAATGGACTGTGCGGATTGAGTACTACACCAGCCCGCATGCCTAACTGCTTAATCGCATCAATCGTTCGGTGCAGATGTGGACAGGCTTCTGCATGTACGGTCAGTACATCGGCCCCAGCTTCTTTAAAAGCCTCGAGATATTTATCGGGCTCCACTATCATCAGATGAACGTCGAGGGGTTTGCGTGCTATTTTGTGAATCGACTGTATTACCGGAAATCCAAAAGAAATGTTTGGCACAAACCGGCCGTCCATGATATCGAGGTGAATCCAGTCGGCATCGCTGCGGTTGAGTATTTCAATCGTTTCGCCCAGGCGGGTGAAATCTGTGGTAAGAATGGATGGGGCTATCAATGGCATGCCTTTGTTTTTGGTAAATGCAAAATTAAGTATTTGGGTTATCTCTATTTTGATTTGCCTATCTCAACTAAAGATTATCTGATTTCATTTTAAGGAATTTCCGTTTTTAGTCTGGTATGGCAGCAAAGTGTAAATTTGCGCTCTGTTTCAGGGGTATCAGACCAATTTTTCTGTCAAACCTGCGTTGTAATTATATGCGTAAGGTATTCGTCTTAAGTGTAATCATTGTATTTGTTTTTCAGAATATTAAGGCTCAATTGTTGCCTGTTGACCTGTTATGCACCAGTGTGGCATCGAATGGAGATGTTACCATAACCTGGATACCGAAATATTCCAGTCTGGATTTTGCCCGTTATGAAGTGTGGTATACCCTAAATCCGGCAATGGGTTTTTCAAAAATAGCAGAGGTAACGGATATTGCACAGGATAATTACACACATGCCGGGGCGGCTGCTCATCTTCAGGAAGCATATTATTTTGTGAAAACCGTTGCCATATCGCAGGCATTTGCCATTTCCGACACTATAGCAGCTTTGCGTTTGGAAGGCCAGTTAGTAAATCAAACGTATGTGCAGTTGAAATGGAATACCCTGATGCCTGTTCTGCCTCCGACAAATTTTGGATTTTATAGGATTTTTTGGCAGAAACCGATTGTGGGTTGGGTTTTGCTCGACTCAGTGTCAGAAACTGCTTATTCGCACAAGGTCCTTCCCTGCAATGATAATTATTATCGGATAGAAATGGGTGACCAGAATTGTATCTCTTCTTCAGCCATCTTAAAGGTTGATCGCGACATAGAACAACCCCCTACACCCATACTGGATAGTGTTTCGGTGAACGACGGGCAGGTAATTATAGGCTGGCAGCCTTCCATAGCTCCCGATGTACAGGGCTATGTTGTTTACCGTCAAAATGCCGGAATCTGG
>JAAZNS010000255.1 GCA_012798185.1 Chloroflexota bacterium
AAACGAGTGAAATCGGTAAGGGTACCAATTGCCATCTGAAAACGTAAATTCATATATTCGCTTCGATGATAATGCCGCGGTTATTCTTGATCTTGATGGAAAGAACCCCAAAGGTACTCGTATATTTGGACCGGTTGCCCGTGAGCTGCGCGAAAAAGGTTTTATGAAGATCGTCTCACTAGCACCCGAAGTACTGTAGGAATATTTAGACTATAACAGGAGCGAAAGCTGTGAAAGTAAAGATTCGTAAAGGTGATACGGTTGAAGTCATCAGTGGTCGTCTGGAAGACCGAGGTAAACGCGGAGAGGTTATTAAGGTTTTACCGGATGAATCGAGGATTGTTGTGCAGGGTATTAACATGCGCAAGAAGCATCAAAAACAGGTTCAATCTCAGGGCAGAACATTATCACCTGGGATTGTTGAATTCGAAGGCTCAGTGCACATCTCCAATGTGATGCTGGTTTGTCCGAAATGCAGTGAAATTACACGGGTAAGCATTCAACGAGACGAAGGAGTATCTCATCGGATATGCAAAAAATGCCAGGCGACGATTGATTAAGTGTATTTGGAGCTATTATTATGAATCATATATTACAAGAAAGATATAAAAACGAAGTTGCTCCAGCCTTGATGAAGTCACTTAATTTAACCAATTCCATGCAAGTACCACGCATTAAGAAGGTGGTTGTAAACATTGGAGTAGGTGAGGCTTTGGATAATGCAAAGGCATTGGATGCTGCGGTGGAAGATCTAACACAAATCACCGGGCAAAAGCCAATCATCACCAAGGCGCGCAAAAGCATTGCAAATTTCAAACTTCGCGAAGGCAGAGCCATTGGCGTAAAAGTATCACTCCGTGGTGAACGAATGTGGTCCTTTCTAGATCGTCTTATGAATATTGCATTGCCAAGAGTGAGAGATTTTCGAGGTGTTTCTGCAGACGCATTCGATGGCCGCGGAAATTACACCCTCGGCTTACGCGAGCAATTGGTATTCCCCGAGATCTCCTACGACAAAATCGATAAATTACGAGGTTTGGAGATCAGCATTGTGACAACAGCCCGGACGGACGAAGAAGGCAGACAATTATTACGCATGCTGGGTATGCCGTTCAAGAAGGAAGGATAAACAATGGCCAAGAAAAGTATTGTATTCAGAGAAACACGGCGAAAATATCCTACCCGTGTACGCAATCGATGTAAAGTGTGCGGCCGGCCGCGTGGATATATACGCCGATTCGGATTGTGCCGGATTTGCTTCCGTGAATTGGCGCTTGAAGGAAAAATCCCTGGCGTTGTGAAGTCTTCCTGGTAGCTGGGCGGAGGTTTTAGAATGAGTGTTACTGATCCTATTGCTGATATGTTGACTCGCATCCGAAATGCAGTGATTGCTGGTCATCAACTGGTTGCCATGCCAAGTTCGAAAATTAAGGTAGCAATTGCCAAAATCCTGAAGGAAGAAGGCTATATTGCAGCCTATGAAATAGCGGACGGAAAAGGCGCTAACCAGAAAATTTTACGTGTTCGCCTGAAATATATAGGTGAAAGACGGGAACGAAAATCGGTCATTACCGGGTTGGAACGGGTTAGCCGGCCTGGCAGACGGGTTTACACCGGAAAGAAAGATATCCCCTGGGTATTATCGGGAATGGGTGTTGCGATCGTTTCCACACCCAAGGGCGTGATGACCGGTCAACGCGCCCGCCAGTTGGGTGTTGGCGGCGAAGTGATTTGTAAGATTTGGTAATCTAGTGATATCGAAATGAGAAAAATACTCTCTCGTTTGAATATTGAGGAGGTTGAACTGTGTCGAGGATAGGACGCATGCCGGTGGTTATACCTAAGGGCGTGGACGTTGAAATCAACGGTAGTAATATACGAGTGAAAGGTCCGAAAGGAATGATGGAACGGACTTTCCATGAGGATATGATCATCTCCAAGAATGATGGTGAGATTATCGTACAACGTCCTTCAGATGAGCGCATGCATCGTTCGCTTCATGGAATGACGCGTGCCCTGATAAATAACATGATTGTGGGTGTAAGCACAGGGTTTGAAAAAATACTAGAAATCAACGGGGTTGGATATCGGGCAGATATGGAAGGGAAAAACCTGGTACTCTATGTCGGTTATTCTCATCCTGTGCCGATGGAACCACCCGAAGGAATATCGTTTGAAGTGGATGCAAAAACACGTCAAATTAAAGTTCTGGGATTTGATAAGCAATTAGTTGGTCAGGTCGCGGCAGATATTCGCAAGATACGCCCTCCCGAGCCATATAAAGGTAAAGGGATTAAATATCTTGATGAAAAGATACGCCGTAAAGCCGGAAAAGCAGGAAAGGTGTAAACGTATGGCTAGAAACAAATCGCGTTCAGAGGCGCGTCTCCGCCGACATACCCGCGTTCGGAAACAAGTTTCCGGTACACCAGAGAGACCGCGCTTGAATGTATATCGCAGCGTGGCTGAAATTTATGCTCAAATCATCGATGATGAACATGGAAATACCTTAACGTCAGCCTCTACTATTGATGGAGAGCTACGGGCGAAACTTGCCGGCATGAAAAAGTCTGAACAAGCACGGTTAGTAGGCAAGGCAGTTGCAGAACGCGCCAAAGCCAAAGGAATTGAAAAAGTCGTCTTTGATCGCGGCGGATACCGTTATATCGGACGGGTAAAAGCGCTGGCTGATGGCGCTCGAGAAGGCGGTCTTGTCTTTTAGTAAGGCTGAAAGATTTCACCTTACGGGAGTGAACAATGTCGGATTATATTGAATATATAGAACCTGAATTTGACGAACGCGTGGTTGAAATTGCCCGAGTTGCTAAAGTCGTAAGGGGCGGGCGACGTTTCTCATTTCGAGTAACTGTTGTTGCCGGAGATAACAAGGGCAGCGTGGGTATTGGTGTCGGAAAAGCAAATGCTGTTCCCGATGCAATGCGCAAAGCAGCCGAGCGTGCTCGTAAAAACATGCATAAAATATCCCTTTTTGGAACGACCATCCCTCATGAAGTGGTTGGTAAGATAAGCTGTGCAAAAGTATTATTGAAACCAGCCTCTCGAGGAACCGGCGTTATTGCAGGTGGTGGCGTTCGAGCTGTTTTGGAATCGGCTGGGATTTCGGATATTCTGACTAAATCTTTGGGAAGCAGTAATCTTTTAAATGTGGTTTTTGCTACCATGAATGCGCTCGAACAATTGAAATCTCCACAAGAAGAAGCTGCCCGGCGTGGTAAATCCCCCAAAGACGTAACACCTTTCTGGGAGCGAAAGAAAAATGGTTAAGAAAACAAAGAAAGAAGAAAAAGTGTTGCGTATCACATTAGTGCGTAGTGTAATCGGATATCCGCAACGTCAGAAAGAAACTGCACGGGTTTTAGGATTACGACGTTTACATCAAACGGTCGAACACTTAGATACCCCAGCATTACGTGGGATGATTGCAAAAATTTCTCATTTGGTTGAAGTGGAAGAGCAGGTATCATAATGAAATTGCACGATCTTAAGCCGAATGAAGGCGCAAAAAAGAATAAAAAAAGAGTTGGGCGGGGAATCTCTGCAGGGCAGGGAAAAACCGCTGGCAGAGGTACAAAAGGGCAGGGTGCTCGCTCAGGCGGAAGCACCCGGTTATATCATCAGGGCGGGAATTTACCATTTTTCCGCCGTCTACCTTTCATCCGTGGTAAAGGTTTTACGCCTTTGAGCCGCGTTAATTTCAACGAAGTTAATCTGGATCAGTTGAAAGATTTCCCTGCAGATAGCGAAGTTACCCCGGAGACATTGGCAAAAGAGCGCTTGCTGAGAGAACCTAATAATCCAATTGTTATCCTTGGCAGGGGCGAGGTAGGTGTGGCGCTAAAAGTGAGCGTTCACCGAATAACCAAAGGTGCAAAAGCTAAAATCGAGGCAGCTGGTGGCAGTGTATCGATTATCGAGGCATAGCACATTTATGAAGATAAATGGCAGAAGCCATGATATTCTTGCATAAGGAGCAAAAAAAATGAAGCAGCGGTCAGCCTGGCGCTATCTTTGGGCAGCTCAAGATATACGGCGGAAATTATTAATCACCATAGCTCTCCTGGCAATATTTCGTCTTGCTGCCCATATTCCCGTTCCTGGCGTTAACCGTGAAGTCATAGCCAATATTATGGCTGGCGGGGGCGTGGGTGGAACGGTGATGGGCATTTTAGATATGCTCTCTGGTGGAACAATATCCCACTTTTCTGTGCTGGCAATGGGTGTTTATCCCTATATTACTGCTCAAATTATTCTCCAGTTACTCGTCCCCATTGTTCCCGCGTTGCAAAAACGAATGGAGGAAGATCCACGTGAAGGTCAAAAGTGGATGGAGAGATGGACTTATTATCTGGCAGTGCCGATGGCTGCTTTGCAGGCGGTAGGGCAAATTAATCTTTTTTCGATTTATGCCAGTGGAAACAAGATCCTGAATAATTATGGATTCTCAGGCGATGCACTTTTACCATCTATTGCCATCATCATCAGTATGACTGCCGGAACGATGTTTGCTATATGGCTGGGTGAATTAATTTCTGAATTTGGGATTCGCAATCAGGGCCTTTCTTTAATCATTTTTGCTGGCATCGTTTCACAAATACCCAAGAATTTTAAAACTATCCTGGCAGATGAACAATACCGTTGGATTAGCTTGATCTCGATGCTCTTGATTACCGTTGGCATTGTATTTGCTATCGTATTCGTCCAGCAGGGCAGACGTAATGTTCCGGTTATGTATCCTGGGAGAAGGGTGGGGAACCGTATGTCGATGCCCGTAAAAGGAACCTTACCATTGATGGTCAATATGGCAGGGATGATCCCATTAATATTTGCTCAATCGCTCTTATCATTCCCGGCAATTATTGCCAGTTTCTTTTCAAATTCACAAACAAAATGGGTGGCTGATTTATCTGTGAATATGCAAAAATGGTTTGGCGGCAGCAGCTCAGTTTATTGGATCATGTATTTCTTCATGGTGGTAGGGTTTACTTTCTTCTATACCGATGTTCTATTTACCCAACAAAACTACGGTGAAAATTTGAAAAAAGTTGGCGCTCAAATTCCGGGAGTAAGCCGAGGATCGCCAACTCAAAAGTATCTCACCCGTGTTTTACGGCGGATTACTTTTCCGGGAGCATTTTTCCTGGGTATTGTGGCAATCTTACCCTGGTTATTAGGATTGATATTACCATTTGGCAAAAATCAAAACTTACTGCTGGTGTCTTCCGCAGGTTTGTTGATTGTGGTAGGTGTTGTGCGGGATACCTTCTTCAATATCGAAGCTGAATTAAAAGTTCATGGGTATGATGATAACTTATTGATCCGCTAATCAGGATTGAATGATATGCCGCTTTATATCGTCCTTCTAGGACCTCCGGGCGCTGGAAAAGGAACCCAAGCTCAACGAATTGCACAAGCTATGAATATCCCCCACATTTCATCCGGAGATATTTTTCGAGAGAACATTAAAAACAAGACAGATTTGGGTGTACAAGCCAACCGGGTTATCGTAAAAGGGGAGCTGGTTCCCGACGACTTGACCATTGCGATGATCAAGGATCGTTTATCCAAAGCAGATTGTCAGCCAGGCGCATTATTGGATGGATTTCCTCGAACACCATTCCAGGCAGAAGCGCTGGCAAAGATCCTTACAGAATTTCGTGGAAAAGTTAATCTTGTCCCCTATATTAATGTGCCAGAACAATTACTCATCGAACGGCTTACCGGGCGATGGACATGCCGTGCCCAAGGGCATGTCTTTCATGAAAAATTCAACCCGCCGCGACAAGCCGGACGGTGTGATATAGATGGATCAGAACTTTACCAAAGAGATGATGACAAAGTTGAAACGGTTACCAAGCGCATTAAAGTATATTTACAACAAACTTTACCGTTGATCGAGTACTATCAACGAATGGGCGTATTAGTCAATATTGATGGCTCTCAAGAGATCGATCAGGTGACGGCTAATATCATGACAGCAATAGAAAAGGTAAATTTATGATGGCTTGGGAACGAGGCATTATTATAAAAAGTCAAGCCGAGTTGAATTTAATGCGCGAAGCTGGCAGAGTGAATGCATTAGCATTAGAAGCTGCTCGTCAAATAATCAGACCGGGTGTTTCCACTCAGGAGATCGATGAAGCAGCTGCAGAAGTGATCCGAAAACATGGCGCAAAACCTGCTTTTTTGGGAGTACCCGGAGCATACCCTTATCCAGCGACCACCACAGTAAGTATTAATGATGAGATGGTGCACGGTATTCCTGGAAAGCGCAAAATCAAAGAAGGCGATATTGTATCAGTCGATTGTGGAACGATATTGGAAGGTTTTGTAGGTGATTCTGCTTTTACCATGGGTGTCGGTGAAATTAGTGCGGAAGCTAAACGGCTGATCGAGGTAACCGAGAGAGCTTTATACATTGGGATCGAAAAACTACGTGTTGGAAATCGGGTTGGCGATGTAGGCTCAGCAATACAAAAATTTGTCGAGGGGCATGGTTTTCATGTTCCCCGCGAATATACTGGGCACGGGATCGGACGCTCAATGTGGGAAGGTCCTCAGGTGCCAAATTACGGAATTGCCGGACGCGGCATTCCTTTACGAGCAGGAATGGCTATCGCGATCGAACCAATGGTATTGGTAGGAACTCACGAAACTCGTGTAATGCCTGATCGATGGACAGTATCATCGAAGGACAGCAGCTTAACAGCTCATTTTGAGCACACAGTTGCGGTTACCCAAAATGGACCGGTGATATTGACCATACCCTAATCATGTAGACGAAGAAAGCCAGAGGAGGTATAATAACAACTTTGGCTGTGTTGAGAAGGAGTAGTTATCATGAAAGTTTCATCTTCGATAAAAAAGCGCTGCTCGAAATGTAAAATCGTAAAGCGCAAAGGTATTTTGTACGTTATTTGTGATAATCCAAAGCATAAACAAAGGCAAGGATGATCTGATATGGCACGTATTGAAGGCGTTGACTTACCCCGTAATAAGCGTGTTGAAGTTGGCTTAACTTATCTTTATGGTATTGGTTTACCCAGAGCTAAAGAAATTCTGGCAGCAACCAAAATCAATCCGGATACACGGATAAAGGATTTAACCGAAGCCGAAGTAGCGCAATTGCGCGAATATATATCTCAATCTTATAAAGTTGAAGGTGATTTACGGCGAGAGGTACAGCTAAATATCAAACGGCTTATTGAAATAGGCAGCTATCGCGGACTGCGACATCGGCGCAACCTCCAGGTGCGCGGGCAGAGAACAAGAACCAATTCGAGAACCCGAAAGGGACCCAAGAAAACCGTGGCAGGTCGTGGGCGCAGACGCGGCGCAAAGAAGAAATAATCTGCAGGCAGCGAGCAAATCCAGATTGGGAACCTTCCTCCCAGCGGCTATCTGGATTTGTGAGCCAATACAGATT